>JAJXYM010000442.1 GCA_021780585.1 Deltaproteobacteria bacterium | reverse complement strand
GCGGCGTGGAATCGTCCGACGTGTCCGGAGCCGGCGGCGTGGGCCCGTCCGGCTCCGCGTCGGCGCGCGTTCAGGCGGCGCGGCGCGGACGCCGCACGTCCTTTGCTTCGACCATCTCCGCGACCGGCGTGAAGATATGCGCGCCGACGTTCTTGAGGTCGATCGCGTCGCTCATCACCATGTCGGCGGTGCCGCTGCGCGCCTTGAGCGCGGCGAGCGCGCCGGCCAGATCGTCGGTCTCGATCTCATAGAGCGCCAGATATTTGTGGGGATTGTTCGGTCCCATCTGCGCGTCGGCCAGCTTGAAGCGCTGCGCGCGCACGAATCCGGGGACGTTCAGCACGTCCGGAATATGCTGGCCGTTGTACCATTCGTTGTACTCGGCCTCTTTGCCGGACGTGGGATTGGTCAGCACCACGAAAGTGTATTTCGCCATGAGCCGGTTCCTCCGACGGGATTGCGGCGCCGCCTGGCCGCGCCGCTGCCAAATCCTAGTCCCGCCCGGAACGTCCTGTCCAATCGCGCGCGCAACGCGCTAGCCGCGCGCGCCGCCGAAGATTTTCTCCTCGATCGCGATCGCTGCCTGGAACGTCGGCCGCGCGTGGATCCGCTCGACGTACGCCGCCAGCCGGGGCCAGCGCGAACGATCCAGCGCGCCGCCGGCGAGACGATAGTTGACGAATTGCGTCGCGATTCCGATATCGCCGATCGTGAACACGCCGCCGACCAGATAGTCGCCCGAAACCTCGCTCTCCAGGTAATCGAGCATCGGCGGCAGATCGCGCTCGACCGCCTGCCGGTAGAGCGCCTCGTCGAACGGCTTCTTCATGATGCGCGGCCCGATAATCCGGTTGAAGAACATCTTGCCGCCGACGATCGGCGCGAGCCCGCCGTCGCCGTATTCCTCGAACCACAACGCCCGCCCGTATTCGTACGGATTGGCCGGATAGAGTGCGGGCGCCGGATGCGTCCGCTCCAGATAGGCGCAGATGATCGACGAGTCCGCCAGCGCCTGGTCGCCGTCCATGAACGCCGGAATTTTCCCCAGCGGACTCACCTTGCGATATTCCGCGCTTGGCGGAAACGGCACGACCTGCTCGTGATCGTATTTCAGCCCCTTTTCGTCGAGCACGATCTTCACCTTGCGCACGAACGGGGAACCATAGGCGCCCAACAGCTTGAGCATCGCAATCGCCTCCTGAACAGCTTCGGCGCCCGACTATATTGGTTTCATGATGAAACTTCCACGCGGGACGGGGCCCGCGCCGCCGCGCGCCGGGACGATTCCGCGGGCTGCTCTCAGTCGCGCCGCGCGGGCGCGTCGCCGCCGCTCTCGGCCAGCATCTCGCGATGGCGCCGCTCGGCCTCCGGTCGCGCTCCGGCGATCGTTTCGATCATCTCCTGATGCAGCGCGCCGTTGCTCGCGATAATCCGCGCGCCGGCGAGATCCAGCCGCGATCCGTCCATGTTGCTGACGTGGCCGCCCGCCTCCTCGACGATCAGCGCGCCCGCCGCGACGTCCCACGGCTTGAGGCCGAACTCCCAGAAGCCGTCGACCCGTCCGCACGCGACGTAGGCCAAATCGAGCGCCGCCGAACCGGTCCGCCGCACGCCCTGACAGCGCGTCATGAACGTCTCCCAGAAGGCCAGATAATAGCGCCGCCGTTCGCGCCGGTCGTAGGGAAAACCGGTCGCCAGCAGCGCCAGATCGAGCGCGGGCGTCCGGCTCACGCGGATCGGTTTGCCGTTGAGCCGCGCCCCGCCGCCGCGCCGCGCGACGAAACATTCCTTCTTGAAGGCGTCGAGAATCACGCCGAACTGCGCGCGGCCGCGCCGTTCGTACGCGATCGATACGCAGAACATCGGAAAGCCGTGGGCGAAATTGGTCGTGCCGTCGAGCGGATCGACGATCCAGCGATGCTCCCCGGCGGTCGCGACTCCGCCGCCCTCCTCGGCCAGGATCGCATGGGTCGGGAAGCCCCGCTGCAGAATCTCGACCACCGTCGCCTCCGCCTCATGGTCGGCTTCCGTCACCAGGTCGATCGGATTGCTCTTGCGCGTCACGCTGGTGCGGCTGAGCCATTTCAGATGGACGCGCGCGGCGGCGCGCGCCGCCCGCATCGCGACCTTTTCAATTTCCGCGAGTTCCGCCACGGCAGGCAAAGCTATTCGAGCGTCCGCGGCGGCGCCAGCGCGTCCGTTCCGGATATGCACAGGAGCGCCGCCTTGCCGCCATCGTTTCGCGATCGGAACGCCCGCCGCAATCCGCTTTCCGTAAGCCACGCCGCAGACCTAAAATCGACCATGACGACCGGGCGATCGAACGCCCGGCGAGGCGCGTTCGCGCGGCCCATGCGATACTTCCGACAGACCGCGATCCTGCTGGCGTTCGCGGCGTTGGCGCCGCTGACGCACGCGTGCGCGCCCACCTCGGGCGCGACAGCATATGAGTCACGTTACGGCGCGCCGCGAACCGCCTCGGTTCAGGCGCAGCCGCCCGCAACCGACGTGATGCCTCCGCTGCCGACGGAGCCCGCGGCCCAGGCGCGCGCGCTCACCAGTTATCTCAAGTCTCATCGCCTGCCGCTGGTCGCCGCCAATGTTGTGGGCGGCGCCGGGCAAACCGAGGTAATCCTGTACGGCTTCGTCGCGACTCCGGTCGGCAAGAGCAACGCGGAAAGCAGGACCCGCCGCTTCTTTCGCAACGCCGATATTCAGATCTCGAACCGAATCATTATCGAGCCGCAACTGCTCGCGGCCAAAACCGGCGCGCCGGCGCCGAGCGCCGCTCCCGCGACCACGCCGGACGCCGGCAACGAAGCCTTCGACCAGCTCTCGGCCTACCAGAGCTATCAGTCCCAGGACCTCGCCGCGTACGAGCGCCAGCAACGGCTCACGCAGCCGCGTCCCGCCTCGTGGGCGGATATCTTCGTCTCGCTGCTGATGATGGCGCCGATGTTCATTCCATAGATTGGCGCCGGATCGTCTTGCGATTCCGCGGCGCCGCGACCCGACCCGCCGGAATGCCGGCGGCAAGCTACCAGCGCGGCGTTTCGGCCAGCGAGACTTCCAGCGCCGTCTTGCCGATCAATTCGCGCGCGCGGGCGTTGGACAGCGGATGGTTCGAGCCGGCGCGCACGTCCCGGTAATAGCGCTCGATCGGGAACTTGCGATGGAGTCCGTGGGCGCCCACGATTTCCATGCACAAATCGACGATCCGCACCGCGTTGTTGGTCGCGACATATTTCGGCATCACCACCCGCGCGAGGCCCTGCTCGCCCGTGAACGACCCCGGATCGCGCAAATAATCCTCGCCGGTCTTGAGGAACAGCGCGCGCGATTGCGCCAGCAGCGCCTCGGCCTCCGCCATCGCGAATTGCGTTCCCGGCAGATAGGCGATCGGCCGCGGCAGCGTCATCGGGCGATGGCGTCCGGCGAACTCGCGCGCGAATTTCAGCGCCGCCTGCGCGATTCCGGTGTAAATCGCCGCGACCGAAACGCTGAACCACGCGAACAGCGAAATCCCGTTGGCGTCGATCGGCCCGATCGGCCGCCGCTCCGACATCGCCGCGTCGCCCAGCCGCACGTCCTTCAGAATCAGATCGTTGCTCGCCGTCGCCCGCATCGCCATCGTGTCCCACGTCTCGACGATCTCCGCGCCGGGCGCGCCGCGCGGAATCGCGAAAGTCGCGCTCGCCGGCGGTCCCGCGTCCTCCTCGATCGTGGCCATCACCATGAAGATATCGATCACCGGCGAGAGGCTGGTGAAGACCTTGCGCCCGTTGAGGATCCAGTGGTCGCCGTCGCGCCGCGCCCGGGTCGCGAAAAAACCCCAGTCGCCGCCCGTCTCCGGCTCGCTGATACCGCCGCCGATGATCCGCCGATGCCGTCCGATCAGGTCGAAGAACAGCTCGTCGCGCGGCCCGCCCGCCGATCGCTCGACCATGCTGCCGAGGCCGAACAGATGCATGTTGATCGAGAGCGCCGTCGCGCCACAGCCCTGCGCCAGCCGCTCCTGGCAGAGCGCGTAATCGATCAGGTCGGCGCCCAGGCCGCCGTTGCGCTCCGGAATCACCAGCGCGGTGTATCCGGTCTCCTTCATCCGCTCGACGTTTTCGACCGGGAAGCTGGCCTCGCGGTCATGGGCCGCCGCCCGCGTCGCGAAATCGTCAGCCAGTTCGCCCGCGAGCGCGAGCAGTTTCGCCTGCCGTTCCGACATAATCGTCCTTTCGGGCCGTTCGGCCCGTCCGCGGGCCGCCGGCGACTGAGCGATCGAGCGTAAGCGACCCCCGCCCCGACGTAAAGCAATTAATTCGCGACCGATTGGCCCTTGCGCCTACGCGGAGCGGATGGAGCGCGACGTTGGTGCGCCAAGCTTATTCCCGCGATGCGGATGGCGGTTGCTGGCCTGACATCAACCGGGAGGCGTGGGGCATCAGTGTGGCGAACAGGTTCACCTGCGAATCCAGCGTCTTGCCCAGCCCGCTCATCAGGCCCATCACGCGATTCACCAGCAGCACGTCGGCCGGCACTTCGATAATCGGATTCGCCCTGAGCGCCCGCGGCAGCTCGTCGGAAAATTCCTCGACCAGCGCCGCGTCCGCATAGGCGCGGTTGCGCTTGACGCTGTTGCCCAGAAAGACGTTGGCGAGCGTCAGCAGCGTCTCGGGCGAATCGTCGCGCGTGCGAAAACCCAACTCGCGAAACGCGGCCACGATCGCCTCGCGATTCGCGGTCAGGATCGCGAACGTCAGCCGCACCATCGCGTCGCGGAACGCCGGCGGAAAATCCTTCGCCAGCCCGAAGTCGAGCAGCACGATCCGCGGACCCGGCTGCACCAGGATGTTCCCCGGATGCGGGTCGGCGTGGAAAAAGCCGTCGCGCAGAATCTGCGCGGTGAAAATCTCGATCAGCTTCTGCGCGACCGCGCGCTTGTCGATTCCGGCGCGCTCCAGCGCCGCCACGTCGGTCACCTTGATCCCCTCGACCAGCTCCATCGTCAGCACGCGCCGCGTCGTCAGCTCGTGATAGACGCGCGGCACGACCACGCCGCCGTCGCCGGCGAAGTTGCGCGCGATCGTCTCGCTGTTGCGCGCCTCGTTGAGAAAATCCAGCTCCATCGGGAGGTACTTGAGCAGCTCGCGCGCGAGCGGCCGGAAATCGAAATCCCGCTCGAGCATCGCCAGGAGGCGCAGCGTGAAGGTCAGATTGCGCAGGTCCGCCGCGACGATCGCCTCGATATGCGGATACTGCACCTTCACCGCGCAGCGCCGGCCGTCGCGCGTCAACCCGCGATGGACCTGGGCGAGCGACGCCGCCGCGATCGGCGCCTCGTCGAATTCCGCGAACAGCTCGCCAATCGGACGGCCCAGCTCGCGCTCGATCTGTTCGCGGACGATCGCGAACGGGCGCGCCGGCACGCGGTCGTGCAATCCGCCCAGCGTCGTCACCCATTCGTCGGGAAGAATATCGGCGCGGGTTGCGATAAACTGGCTCGCCTTGATCAGCAGGCCCTCAAGCCGGATCGAGGCGCGATAGAGCGCGCGGGCGGCGCGCGCGTCCTGGCGGCGATAGCGCGGCTCCTTTTTCGCCTCGCCCGCGATTCGCGACCATAGCTGGATCGCCTTGTAAGGCGCGTAAATCCGCGCCGCCAGCCAGACCACGCTGATAAAGCGCCGCGCGCGCGTGGCCGCGCCCAGTTCGCGCGTGAGGGCCGCGTCAGCGGGCGGACCGCCGTTCACGGGGGAAGAATGATCGAAGGCGTTCAATTATTGCGGCGCGAAGTCTTTGCGCCACGCCAAGTCTAGACGATGGCGACCAGCGGTAAAATCGTCATGCCCGCGCTCACGCCCTCCGGCGGCGCCGCGACGCGACGGCCGTCCGCGCCGATTCTCCGCCGCTACTACGCGGTCTGGGCGATCTACGCCTTCGGCGGCGGCTTCCTTTACGGCGTCTATCCTCTCTATCTGCGCTCGCGCGGACTCACGCAGTTCGAGATGAACAGCGTGCTCGCGACCTATTTCGCCGTCACCTTCCTCACCGACGTGCCGACCGGCGCCTTCGCCGACGCCTTCGGCCGCCGCCGCGCGTTCGTCCTCGGATGCGTGCTGCGGGCGCTCGCCTTCACGCTCTACTTCCTGTCCCATCGCTACGCCGAATTCCTGATCGCCGAGGCGATCGACGGCGTCGGCACGACCTTCTGCAACGGCGCGATCGACGCGTGGGGCGTCGACGCGCTCGACGCGACCGGCTTCGCCGGCCTCAAGGACCGGCTGTTCTCGCGGATTTCCCAGATCACCAACTTCGGTTTCATGCTGTCGGCGATCGTCGGCACCTGGATCGGCGGCTACAACCTCGCCTGGCCGTGGCTGCTGGGCGCGGCCGGCTATCTGATGAGCGCGATCGTCGGCGGGCTG
>JAJXYM010000208.1 GCA_021780585.1 Deltaproteobacteria bacterium | reverse complement strand
GAAGAAATAACTGTCCTTGCCGCTGTAATCGCCCATCTCGCCGCGGGCGCCCTCGACCGGCTCAACCTTGAGGATTTCGGCGCCGTAATCGCCGAGAATCTGGGTGCAGAAGGGACCGGCGAGATAGCGGGTGAAATCGACGACCTTGATTCCGCTGAGCGGAGGATTTTCAGGCATGGCCAACTCCTGGGTCAGGCCGCGACCGGCGGCCGGAATGGCGAGCGGCGGGCGGCGGCGATACGGCGCGCACGGGCATTGAAACTCCCGAACGCTTCATACGTCTAACATTTGACGGCGAAAATCGCCGCTGGCATACGCAGGCGGCGCGTCTCTATAGTTTAATCGTTCCATGACCACATCCTCCGCAAGGCGCCTGTGGCGTTTCGCGGCGCCGGCGTTGCTGCTCGCCGCGGCCGGTTATTACTTCCTGATTCGCGGCCATGGCGCGGCGGAACGCTATGTCACCGCGGCGGTCACGCGCGGTCCAATCGTGCGGACGGTAATCGCGACCGGCACGGTGAATCCCGTCACGGTGGTGCAGGTCGGCACTTACGTGTCGGGACCGATTCAAGCGATCTACGCCGATTTCAACGCCATCGTCAAAGCGGGGCAACTGGTGGCGAAGATCGATCCGCGGCCGTATCAGGTCAAGGTGGACGAGGCCGCCGCGGCGCTTGCCAACGCCCGCGCCCAGCTTGGCAAGGATTTGGCTGACCAGGCCTACAAAAAGATAACGTATCAGCGCGATCAACGCCTGTTCGAGGCCGACGCGGTGTCGCAGGACGTGCGTGACAACGCCCGCAGCGCCTATCTGCAGGACGTGGCGCAGGTCGAACTGGACCGCGCGAATATCCAGCAGCAGCAGGCGAATCTGCGCGACGCCCAGGTTAATCTGAATTACACCAATATCATTTCGCCGGTGGACGGCACGGTGGTTTCGCGCAACGTGGACGTCGGTCAGACGGTCGCGGCAAGCTTCCAGACGCCGACCCTGTTCCTGATCGCTAAAGACCTGACCAAGATGCAGGTGGACACCAACGTCAGCGAGTCCGATATCGGCGGAATCCAGTCCGGACAGGAGGCTGAATTCCAGGTGGACGCGTTTCCGAATCGCACCTTCGAAGGCGTCGTCGGACAGGTGCGTCAGGCGCCGATCACGGTACAGAACGTGGTGACCTACGACGTCGTCGTTGAGGTGGCGAATCCGGAATTGCTGCTCAAGCCGGGGATGACCGCGAACGTGACGATTATCACGGCGAAGCGTGACGACGTTCCGCGCGTCCCGCTCCAGGCGATCCGCTTTACGCCCAGGCCGATGAGCCGTCAGTGGGCGGCGACGCCCCGCGCGCGCCTGTCGGGCGGTAGACAGGCGCGCGTCTGGGTTATTGACGAGGGCGGGAATCCGCGTCCGGCGCCAATCGGGGTCGGGCTTGACGACGGCAATAACGTGGAAGTTGTGAGTGGCGGGCTGAAGCCGGGCGACGCCGTCATAATCGACCAAAGCGGTCCGTCGGCGGACGCCGGCGCCAGCGGCGGCGGTCCGCTTTCGTCATCGGCGCGCTTCCCGCATTGAGCCGTTCGCAGCGACTCCCGCGATCAGGCTGGCGCGGTTGATAGCGGCGCGCCGGGCAAAAGAGTGAAAAGCGCACCCGTCATAGAGATTGTCGGACTCGGCAAGACCTTCCATCTGGGCGAGATCGAGGTGCTGGCGCTGCGCGGCGTGAGCCTGGCGATCGAGCGCGGCGAGTTCGTCGCAATCATGGGCGCCTCGGGCTCCGGCAAATCCACCCTGATGAACATTTTGGGGTGCCTGGACCGCCCGACCGCGGGCAAATACTTACTGGAGGGCGTCGATGTCGCCTCGATCAACGAGGAGGAACTCGCCGCGGCGCGCGGCCAACGGATCGGATTCGTCTTTCAGAATTTCAACCTGCTCCCGCGCACGAGCGCGCTCGAGAACGTCGAGCTGCCGCTGTTCTATTCGGGACGTTCGGACGACCGCAGCGAGCGCGCGAGGGAACTGCTCGAGATGGTCGGCCTCGCGAATCGCGAGCGCAATTTTCCAAATCAGCTTTCGGGCGGCCAGCAACAACGGGTCGCGATCGCCCGCGCGCTAATCAACCAGCCCGCGCTCCTGCTTGCCGACGAACCGACCGGGAATCTCGACTCGACCAGCTCCGCCGAAATCATGGAAATAATCGCCCGGCTCAACCGCGAGCATGGTTTGACCGTGGTGGTGGTGACCCATGATCCGGACGTCGCTCAATATGCCGACCGGGTCGTCACTTTCCGCGACGGCTTGATTATCTCGGATGAACGGCCGCGCGCGCGGGCGAGCGCGGCGCCGACGGATGAGACGCCGGCCGCGGCGGCGGTCGAGGCCGCCGCCGCCCGTGGCGGCACGTTGTGGACGTTCGGCGCAATGGCGGTGGGCGCGGCGGCGCGCGCGCTCAGCCGCAACAAGATGCGCGCGATTCTCACGATGCTCGGGATCTTCATCGGCGTCGCCGCGGTGGTTGCGATGGTGGCCGTGGGTGATGGCGCGCGCTACTCGGTACAGCGACAGATCCAGAGCCTCGGCGCCAACTTGATTGTGATATTGCCGGGCGCCACCACTTCAAGCGGCGTGCGGGCCGGTTTTGGCAGCACCTCGACCCTGACGGTGGCTGACGCTGAAGCGATCGCCCGGGAGGCCAGCGCGGTCAAGGCGGTGAGCTATATCGATCGCCAAATTTCGCAGGTGGTGTATGGCGACCGCAACTGGAACACCGGCATCGCCGGCGTCACCGCCAGCTACCTCGCGATTCGTGATTGGCCGGTCGTGGCCGGACGCGCCTTTACCGAGGAGGAGACGCGCAGCGCCGCGCCCGTATGCCTGCTCGGCCAAACGGTGGTCAACAATCTTTACGGCGCGGGTGAAAATCCGGTTGGGACGGCAATCCGGATCAAGAACTTTCCGGTGCGGGTGATCGGCGTACTGGGAATCAAGGGACAATCCAACTTCGGGCAGGACCAGGACGACGTGGCGCTCATGCCATTCACCACGGCGGAGCGCAAGGTGCTGGGCGCTTCGCAGGTTACAGCCACCGTGCCAACGACCAACACCGGTTCATCCAATCCGGTGCTGAATCCTTATCTCGGAGTCCCGAACTGGACCGCGGAGAGCCCCGTTTACCAGTCGAACACGGCGGTTATCAGTCCCTTCGGCAGTCCGCCCAAACTCTCCGGCGTGGTGAACATGATCTACGTTCAGGCGCGCAGCGCCGAGAGCGTGAACCTGGGGCAGACTCAAGTGGAGCAATTGCTGCACCGCCGCCATCATATCGAACGCGGCCAGGACGACGACTTCACCGTGCGCAGCCTCAACGAAATCGCCCAGGCCTCCGAGAGCGCCAGCCGCGTGATGACGCTGCTGCTGGCCGCGGTGGCGTCGATTTCGCTGCTCGTCGGCGGCATCGGGATTATGAACATCATGCTGGTCTCGGTTACCGAGCGCACCCGCGAAATCGGGATCCGGATGGCGATCGGGGCGCGCCGCCTCCATATCCTGCTTCAATTTCTGGTGGAGTCAGCCTTGCTCAGCATTATCGGAGGCCTTGCCGGCGCGCTTCTGGGGATCCTCGCGTCGAAAATCCTCTCGGCGCTCGCGAGCTGGCCGACGCTCATTTCCACCACGTCCGTGGCCGGCGGCTTTCTCTTCGCGGCGGCGGTGGGCGTGTTCTTCGGATGGTATCCGGCGCGCAAGGCGTCGCTGCTCGATCCGATCGAAGCGCTCCGTTACGAATGACCGGCCGCGGCTATTCCACGGTGACGGATTTGGCGAGGTTGCGCGGTTGATCGACGTCGGTGCCGCGGTAGACCGCGATATGATAGGCGAGCAACTGCAACGGCACCGTCGTCAACGCCGGCATCAGGAAGCGATTCGTCGCCGGCACGTCGATAATTTCCCAGGCGACTTCCTCGAGCTCGGGCGTGCGCCGGTCGGTGACCGCGATTATCCGCCCGTTGCGCGATTCGACTTCCTTCAAATTGGATAGCGTTTTTTCGAAGACGTTGTCATTCGGGATGATCACGACGACCGGCATCTCCTCGTCGATCAGCGCGATCGGCCCATGCTTCATCTCGCCCGCCGAATAGCCCTCGGCGTGGATATAGGAAATCTCCTTGAGCTTGAGCGCGCCTTCGAGCGCGACGGGATAGTTGACGCCGCGGCCGAGATAGAGAAAATCACGCGCCTTGCCGTACTTGCGCGCGATTTTCTCTATCTGCCGCTCGCGCGCGATCGCCATTTCAATCTGTTGCGGAATCGCGAACGCCGGACGCAGCAGTTGCTCGACCTCGCCCGCGTCGATCCGTCCGAGCGCCTGCGCCAGATGGATCGCGAAGAGATAGAACGCCTCGATCTGGGTGAGGAAGCATTTGGTGGTCGTGACGCTGATCTCGGGACCGCATCGCGTGTAAAGCCGCGCGTCGGCCTTGCGCGCGATCGACGAATCGACCGTGTTGGTCAGCGCGACCAGCCATGAGCCGCGCCGCCGTCCTTCTTCCATCGCGGCGAGCGTGTCGGCGGTTTCGCCGGATTGCGACACCGCGACGATCAGCGTGCGCTGGTCGATCGCCGGGCGGCGATAGCGGAACTCGGCCGAATAATCGACTTCCGTCGGAATTCCGGCCAGCTCCTCGATCATGAACTTGCCGATCAGCGACGAAATCCACGAGGCGCCCGCCGAGACCATCACGATTCGTCCGACCGCCTCGGGCCCGTCCGGCGGCAGGATCGCCTCCTCGAAGCGCACCTCGGCCGCGCCGGCGCTGACGCGGCCGCTCAGCGTATCGATCCAGGCTTGCGGCTGCTCGCCAATTTCCTTGCGCAGATAGTGCTGATAGCCGGCCTTGGTCGCGGCGACGGCGTCCCATTCGACGACCCGCGGCGCGCGCGCGACGGGAGCGCCGTCGAAAGTCGTCAGGCGGATTCCGGCGGCGGTGATTTCGGCGATTTCGCCGTCCTCCATCACCAGCGCGCGCCGCGTATGCTCCAGCAGCGCGGGGATGTCCGAGGCGACGAAATTTTCGCCGTCGCCGAAACCGAGCACCAGCGGCGTCGCGGTTTTCGCCGCGACCAGCCGGCCCGGATCGGTCTCCGCCAGCGCGACGATCGAAAACGATCCGGTAAGCTCGCGCACCGCCGCGCGCACCGCCGCGACCAGATCGTCGCCCGCCTTGAGCCGCTCCTCAATCAGATGCGAAATCAGCTCGGTGTCGGTTTCGGATTTGAGCTTATGGCCGCGGGCGAGCAGCGCCGCCCGCAATTCGACGTAGTTCTCGATAATTCCGTTATGGATTACGGCGACCGGACCGGCCTTGTGCGGATGCGCGTTTTCCTCGGATGGACGGCCATGCGTGGCCCATCGCGTATGCCCGATTCCGATCCGGCCGGGCAGCGGCGCGCGCTCCAGCGTCGCGCATAGATTGTCCAGTTTTCCTACGGCGCGGCGAATTTCGAGCCGGCCGTCGCCGCCCAACGCCGCCAATCCGGCCGAATCGTAGCCGCGATATTCGAGCCGGCGCAGTCCGCCGATCAGGATGGGCGCGGCGTCGCGCGGCCCCACATATCCGATAATTCCGCACATGGCGACTCTATGTTAGCGGTTGACGCCGCGTGAATCCGCCCGCCGCGCCACGCTGGTTCATTCGCCCGACCCGTGTTTTTGCGCCTTCGGATGGTGGGCGTGGCGATTGCGCCATCCCGCCGTCCATCCGGGCGTTTCACGCTGCGGATGGTGCGAGACGACCAAGGCGCCATCGCTCACGTCGCGCAGAAGCGTCGTGCCGGAGGCGACGTAAACGTCGTCGCCGACCGTCACCGGCGCGATCAACTGCGTATCGCATCCGACCATGCAGCGGTCGCCGATTTTGGTCACGTGCTTGTCGTAGCCGTCGTAGTTCACCGTGATCACGCCGCATCCGATATTGGTTTCGCGGCCGACTATCGCGTCGCCGAGGTAGCTCAGATGGCTCGCTTTGGAGCCGCGGCCGATGCGCGCCTGCTTGGTCTCGACGAAGTTGCCGATCCGGTTATGGCCTTCGAGCGCGGTGCCCTCGCGCAGATTCGCGAACGGGCCAATTTCGCAGTCCGGGCCGATTTCGCAATTTTCGGCGCGCACGCAAATCTTCAGCAGCGATCGGTCGCCGACCACCACCTCATTGAGCCACGCCGTGCCCTCGATCACCACGCCCGCGCCGATCCGCGAGCGGCCGAGGATCCGCACGTTCGGGCCGATTACGGTATCGCGGCCGATTTCCGCTTCGGGCGCGATATAGGCGCTCGCGGGATCGACCAGCGTCACGCCCGCGGCCATCAGGCGGCGGTTCACGTCGTGGCGAAGCGACTCTTCCATGCGGGCCATCTCCTCGCGCGAATTGACGCCGGCGAATTCGGCCGCGGCC
>JAJXYM010000221.1 GCA_021780585.1 Deltaproteobacteria bacterium | reverse complement strand
GGGCAACCCGGGCGGCCGCGCGACGGCGACCGCATTACCCCGGCCTATCCCCGCGTGTGCGGGGCAACCCCATGAATTGGCAGGAACCGGATTGGTTGATGGGGCCTATCCCCGCGTGTGCGGGGCAACCGCAATCATCGATGAAGCCGCCTTCCACGACGATGGCCTATCCCCGCGTGTGCGGGGCAACCCGCGATAGTCTCCTCGCGCGGCTCCGCATAGAAGGCCTATCCCCGCGTGTGCGGGGCAACCCTTTTCGAGCGCGGCTTCGCGAGCATGGAGAACGGCCTATCCCCGCGTGTGCGGGGCAACCATGGAGCACCTCCGCCGCGGCCTCCGGCCGCGCGGCCTATCCCCGCGTGTGCGGGGCAACCGGTGACGCAAGTTCTAAGGAGGGCGATCGGTCGGGCCTATCCCCGCGTGTGCGGGGCAACCTGCAACCGCTCCACCACCACCCTGTAGGCGATCGGCCTATCCCCGCGTGTGCGGGGCAACCCCGAAGCTCCACCGGTCGCCGTGGTCACCTCGAGGCCTATCCCCGCGTGTGCGGGGCAACCCCGCGCCGTCTGGATTGCCTCACACCAGTGCGGGGCCTATCCCCGCGTGTGCGGGGCAACCCAAGCAGGGCAACTATCTGGCCTTCTCACAGAAGGCCTATCCCCGCGTGTGCGGGGCAACCGTGGGCGGCTCCTAGTTCATCCGCCCTTCGGGCGGCCTATCCCCGCGTGTGCGGGGCAACCGGTGACGCAAGTTCTAAGGAGGGAGATCAGTCGGGCCTATCCCCGCGTGTGCGGGGCAACCTCCGCCGCGGCCTCCGGCCGCGCTTCCGTGACGGGCCTATCCCCGCGTGTGCGGGGCAACCCGGTGCGCGGTCGCGGTGGCGGCCAGTTATCCCGGCCTATCCCCGCGTGTGCGGGGCAACCGCGGAGCTGTCCGAGGTGATCCGACTGGGCCAGGGCCTATCCCCGCGTGTGCGGGGCAACCTCTTGCGACACATCGCGCCCTTCAGATGCGTCACATCTCCTATTAACTTGTCAAAGACCAGCCGTCAATCCACCTGACCGATTCCAGTTGATCGGTCAGGCTCCCATCCAGAGGCTAATCGTCCTCGGGCCGCAACTCCCGCTTACGCGCCAGAAAGACGTCGTTGCACTGATGCAGTTCGTAGGAGGCCGAACCCAGCACCGCGACCTGCTGTCCCCCCGGCGCGAGCGGCTCCATCCAGGTCATTACGATGCCGCCGCCGCCCAGTTCGCCGAACCATTCCTCCATCACGTCCCAGACCCGTTCACGGACCGCGCGGTTCATCTTGGGCGCGGTATAGACCCCCGGCGCGATTTCGAGCATGCAGGAGGAGAGGAAACCGCGGAAACGGGCGGCCACGTCACGGGTCACTATCACTGTCATCGTCGAACAGCTCCTTGATCTTGTCGATCATCGCGGAGACCAGCCGCTGTTTACGAAAGGTGCGGCCGGCGAGTTTGCGGGTGACGGATTCGAGCGTTGCGAAGACCGGCGGTCGCAGACGCTCGAATTCGCGCACCGCGCCGAAAGCGACCGGCAGAGTCACGGAATCGCGGTACAGATCGGCGATATCGAGACAGAACGAAATGCCCGAGGCTTCGTGAATAAAGCCGATCTGCGGAATCGCGCCGGCGATCGCGGTGGCGACCATCGCGGCGGCCTCGACCGCGGTGGCGGCGTGGTTGATCGCCTGATTGGGGCGGTCGTCGTGTTCGGGATTCTGGCGGTCGTAGCGGCGGCCGTCCCATTTGACGCCGAACTGACGGGTCAGCAGGCGATAGGTTTCGCGCATCCGGGCGCCCTCGATTCCGCGCAGGGTGTCGAGGTCGGAATCGGGCAGGACTTCGCCGAGCCGCCATGCGTACATCCGGCGCACGCAACGGATGCGCGTCGCCGGATCGGCCCAGGCGCGGATCTGGCGGCGGGCGAGGGCGGAATCGTCGGGACCGAACGGCATACTGGCGTAAAGCCGCACGCCGCCCTCGCCGGTGAACAGGATTCCCGTGCCATGGCGCGCCGCGATCCGCATCGCGTCATGGCTGACGGTCACGCCCGGACCGAGGACGAAACACGAGACGGTCTGGAACGGGATGAGGTATTCGCCGGGCGGGAGATTATCGTCGCCGCCGGCGATAAACCGGAGCGTGCCGTCCTCGACCAGCAGATTGCCGCGTCCAAGCCACATCAGGCCATGCCGATCGACCTGCGGGATGCGGGCGGTTTCGAGACCCAGGCGGCCTTTAAGCATCGTGAAAACCTCCTTGCGCGAAGCGCGCGGGCGGCATCAATGGCTCAGCAGGAGCATCCCGAAGCCAAAGGCGCGATGACGGCCGAGGCCGCGCCGGAGGAGCGCGGCGAAGGCCTCGGGCGACGCGACTTCGAGTACGCCGTCAAGCGTGGCGTCGGGGCGTTCGCAGGGCCTGAGGCGCGAATCGGCGCCCGAACGATCGCGGCGGGCGAGACGCTGGCGCTGGAAGCGCGTCAGGCGCACCTCGTCGATGCGGGGAAGCCGGGCGGCGCCGTCGCGGGCGAGTTCGGCGGCGAGCCAATCGCGATAGACCGCCTGGCGATCGACGAAGACGTCGGGGCCGACGCGGATGCAGCGATGGAGAAAGGCGTCGGTTTCGCGCGGACCGGCGCCGCCGGCGCGTCCGCTGATCCGGACGATCGGACAGACGCGCGCGGTGAAGCGATAGACCGCGCCGGCGCGCCACGCGGTCGGCATCGGCTTGGCGCACAGCGAGTCGAGGTCGAGGGCGGCCAGGGCGAGCGGATCGGCGAGCGCGCGGGCGCGATCGGCGAGTTCGCGATGGTCGGCCGGCGCGTAGCCGAACAGCGTCAGGCGGCGGGCGCGATCGTCGCGCACGGCGAACGGTCGCGGAGCGGCGTCGCCGAACAGCGCGCGGGTCGCGGCGTGCAGGATATAGCCGCCGTCGGCGATCCGCAGGTTGAGTCCGGAGCGATCGGCGAAGCGCAGGAGCGACGGTTGGTCGAACTCCGCGCGGAGCATGAAGAGCGAGGCGTCAGACATCGATGGTCTCCTCCCGGATAAAGCGGCGGCCGACGTGGATCTGATTGGTCCAGTCGCGGTCGTCGGTCAGGGGCAGCGCGCCGCGCACGTGCGGTCCGGCGGCGGGCAACCACGCGCGCATCTTTTCGCCCGGCCGCGCGCGCGGCGAGCGCGGCGCGGCGATCAACGCCTCGCGCAGGGATTCGACTTGCAGGCGGGCGAGAAAGATCGGTTCCGCCGGCAGGCAGGATTTGCGCCCGATGAAGAGCGGCCGGGCGGGCGCGCGCAGGGCCGCCTCGAGCCGCGCGGCGTCGGGATCGGCGTCGGGTGGCTCGAGTTCAAGCGCGACGGTGTAGACCGCATCGGCGAGATAGTCGCGCAGCCGGATATGCGTGCCGGTGCGCGTCGCCTCGGCGCCCGCGCGGCCCTGGACCACGCCGCGCGTGGTCCAGCCGCGCGCGAGGAACGGCTGCGACAGATCGACCGTCTGGTAGTCGCGCAGCGACGCTCCCGGCCGGTCGCAGCGGACCGCGTACGCGATCCGGCTTTGCAGCGCCTGGAGCGCGGCGGCGTCGCGATGGTCGTAGCCGAGGGCGTTGCCGAGCAGCCCGGCGAGCATCGAGCGCGCCGGGTAGAGCCGGGTGACGCCGCGATAATCGATGACGACGCCGCCGAACGAGATCAGCGGCGCGTCGAAGCGCAGGATAAGCGCGTCGATCATTCGGTTTCCTCCACGCGCGCGGCGACCCAGCGGGCGAGTTCGGCGAGCGACGGGGCGCGTTCGCCGAGGTTCAGCACCGACGCCAACCGATCGCCGGCGCCGAGCGCGATCGCGTTGCGGGCGGTGCGGCCGTAGCATCCGTCGAGTTCGCCGAGATGCGTCGCGAGCGCGTCGTAGGCGTTGGCGAGGGGGTTGGGCGCGATCCGCACGGGCGTGAGGAAGGCGTTGGCGAGGGTGCGCGGCTGGGCGCTGGCCGCCTCCGCCAGCATCAGCGAGGCGCAGGCGTGGGGCGCGGTCGAGCCGAGCTTGGCGCCGGGCGAGACGGTCGCGATCAGATGGACCATCCGGCGCGCGACTTCGGCGGCGAGCTTGCGATCGGCGCCGAGGTTTCCGACCAGGCCGGGCACGTCGATCGCGACGTAGCCGTAATAGAGGCCGCTGGTGAGTTCGGATGAATTGATATGGCCGGCGCCGAGTTCGGCCTCGGGGCCTTCCTGGCGCAGGTCATCGACGGCGGAGAAATAGTCGCTTTCGGCCTGTTCGCCGTGGACGGTGAAGGCGTGGGCGACGTGGAGGGCGGCGTCGACGCGGGCGAGGGTATCGCCGGTGACCATCCGGCCGAACATCGCGGCGTCGAGTCCGGCGCCGAGCTTGAGCGCGCGCAGGTTTTCTTTCCGCTCTTTGGTGAAATGCTTGTCCACGGCCTTGGCCGCCTCTTTGGCGTCATTGAGGCTGGCGCAGATGGACCGCGCCTCGGCACGCAGGAATTCCAGCTCCGGCCGGCCGAGCACGGTGACCTGATTCGACTGGATGCCGGGCGCGGCGGCGTCGCCATCGTCGGCCTGCTTCTTCTTTTCGGCTTTGGCGCGGGCGCTTTCGCCGAGCACCAGCGCCATCACGGCCTCGGTGACGGCGTGGGCGAGCGCGGGATCGACGCCGTCATCCTTGACGAGCGGGGTTAAAACATGGCGCTCGAAACTCAGGCGCGAGCGGACTGAGACGTTGCCGCCGACGCAATTTTTGAGCGCCTCGGCGTCGTCGGCGGTGCGCCAGTGGCGCTTGAGGCATTGCGAGGAAATCCGCGTGCGGGTCGCGCCGCCGAACGGAATCCGCTTGGCGAGGCCGGCGTCGTCGCGATTCAGCAATGCGGCCGGATACGAGGTCAGCGAGTGGATCTGGATAAAGCGATGAGTGGCCATCAGTCGTTCTCCTTAGGATTGCGTTCGGTGTGAAAAATCACCGCGTAATAATCGTTGGCGATCGTTTGGCGGACGGCTTGCTCGTGCGGTTGGCCGTCGCTGAGCACGAGCCGGGCGAGGCCGGTCAAATCGACCGGTGCGGCGGCGGTGGCGAGCTGATGCGTCACGGCGCGGACCTGGTCGAAGAGCGGCTCGCCGCTCGTGCGCAGGAGCTTGTTCAGGCGCAATTCGGAGACGCCGGCCTCGGCCAGCGCGGCGCCGAGGCGGCGGCCGGGATTATGCAGGCCGTCGAGCGCGGCGAGCGCGCGCAGAATCACCGCCCAGCGGCGCAGCGCCGCGTCG
This sequence comes from Deltaproteobacteria bacterium, assembly GCA_021780585.1. GTDB lineage: Bacteria > Desulfobacterota > Binatia > Binatales > Binataceae > JADMIL01. Next base: position 1,184 of record JAJXYM010000221.1, on the reverse strand, counting down.
CGCGGATCGCCGCCGGCGGGCAATTCCGGGTCGAGCCGGGTGACGACGACGCGCCAGAAGGCGGGGCCTCCGGGGTCGTCGGGGGTGAGCCGGCGCAGCTCGGCGAGCGCGCCGGTTCCGGCGTCGCCCAACTCGGCCGCAATCTGTGCGATTAGCGAGCCGAGCGAGCGGGCTTCAGTCGGATTTGGGTTCATCGGTTCCTCCCTGGTTTTCGATCGCTTCACCGGCGGCGGCGCGCATCCGATACGCGGCGCCGTTGAAGACGCGGTCGGCGGCGGCGCGGGCGCGAAAGACGCGCGCGGCCGGAATGGGCGCGGATTGTTTGGCTTGTTTGAGGGTTTGGCCCGCGAATTCAAGCAATTGCTTGAGCCACTTCAGGCGGGCGGCTTCGAAACTCAAATCGACGTCGGCGAACAGTTCGGCGAAGAAGACGCGATCGACCTCGCGGTCGAAAGGCGCGGCGAACGGATCGACTCGCGGGTCGCGAAAATTGAGCTTTTCGGGACCACCCTGAATCAGCGCCGCGAGCGCCGGTCGAAGCGCTTTGGAGGCGACGTTCTTCACCTCTTCGACGCGTTTCTTCGAGAGCTCGCCGAGTTGCTGGCGACCGTCCTCGGTGGCGAGACGCTTGCGGGCTTGCGGCGGCACCGGGATGTAGCGCTCGTGGTAACCGTCGGTCTTGCCCTGATCGCGCGCGAAGACCTGGCAGGCAAGGACCGGCTCGTCGCCGTCGGCGGGAAGCGGGGCGCTGGCGCGACTGCGGCGAAAATCGCCGGTAAACAAGACTCGCTGAATCAGTTCATAATTGAGGCTGCGCGCGGTCAGAGCGGCGCCGTCCTCGACTTTTACGGGGACCCAGGGATCGCCGAGGTTGCCTTTCTGCTCCTTCGCGGCGATACGGGTTGCCTTGGTCGTGGTCCAGCGCGCGACGATTTGGCCGCGATCGTCGATCAGCCGGATCCGGCGGCAGATCTCGATGAAGAACGGATCGAGGCCGTCGGTCGCGAGTTGTTCGACGCCGTCCCACGGCTCCATCCAGAGCAGAGCGCGGCCGGATTCGGAATCGAAGGAGTGGTTGGCCGCGATTTCGCCGCGCGCTGCGAGCAGCAACTTAACGTCGCGAACGAAACGGGTCGGCCAGGCGAGATCGTGCGCGAGGGCAAAGGCGGGTCGATTGCTGACGC
>JAJXYM010000255.1 GCA_021780585.1 Deltaproteobacteria bacterium | reverse complement strand
CGGCGCCCGTCGCCGCTCCCACCAGCGTGTATTCCCGCTGCTCGTCCGTCATCCCGCAGGCCGATACCATCCCCAGGATGGCCACCCACATCAGGTACGTCCCTATTCTCCTTCGCACCTTAAACCTCCCCCATTTCGTCGTTATCGACGGTTGCGGAGACAGGCGCCAACGCAGCCGGGGAAGCGAACGCCGACGCCGGCCAAGTGTCTGCCGGTTGAAACTAGTTGATCGGATGTAGCGAGCCTGAAGTGCATAATCTCCCGCCACGCAGGGCGGTACGAGCGCTTCGCGGTTGCGACTATACTGTTTTGAGAAAAGCGATTCAACGCAAGCGCGAACATTTGCCGGACCGTACCCGGATCGCCATATCATGATATTTTTTTGCGCTCTTGCATCATTACAAGCGTAACGACGAGCGTCGTTGGGCTGTCGCCCGAAAAATCCATCGGCGACGGCGCGTGCGACTAGGCGAAGCCAGGGGATTTATGCGATTCTGCGCCTCGTGCGCCGGATCTGGTCCGGACGCTCGTTAATGGCGCGGAAACTCGACAGTCAGCATCCGGATTTTTCAGGAATTATCCGACCGGGCGACCATATTATCTGGAGCCAGGGTTCGGGCGAGCCGCAAACGCTAATCGAGGCGTTTGTCGCGCAGCGCCGAGAGTTCGCCCGCACCACCGCATTTGTCGGCGGGATCACCTATACCGACACGCTCCAACCGGAGCATGCCGACGCGGTGGATTTCGTCGGCTACGGCGCGATCGGGAATCTGCGCGAGTTGGCGCGCGCGGGCGCGCTGCGCATGATTCCGTGCCATCTGTCGCAGCTTGTGCCGTATATCAACGATGGCGCGATTCCGTGCGACGTCGTGATGCTGCAGACCAGCGCGCCGAACGATCGCGGCGAATACAGCTACTCGCTGGCCAACGATTATCAGCAGGCCGCGATCGCGCGGGCGCGCATCGTAATCGCCGAAGTCAATGAGATGGCGCCGTGGACGTTTGGCGATGCTTATCTGAGCGAAGCCCAGATTGACTATATCGTGCCAGTCGCGCGTCCTCCGGTGATACTCGAGGCGCGGCCGATCGGCGACGTCGAACGCGCGATCGCGCGTCATGTCGGGCGCTATATCGAGGACGGAACGACGATTCAGATTGGGATCGGCGCGATTCCCGACGCGGTGATGGCCGGAATCGGCGACCGCCGCGACCTCGGCATCCATTCCGGGCTGATTAGCGATCGCGTCGCCGATCTGATCGAAAGCGGCGCGATGACCAACGCGCGCAAGCCGATCGACCCCGGTATCGCCGTGTCATGCTCGTTGCTCGGCACCGCGCGGGTCTATCGCTTTGCCGACGAAAATCCGGCGATCAAACTGTTCACCCTGATGCATACACATCGGGCGGAAGTGCTTAGCCGGCTCGATCGAATCGTCGCGATCAATTCCGCCGTCGAGGCCGACCTGACCGGCCAGATCAACGCGGAGGTCGCCGCCGGCGTCTATGTCGGCGCGATCGGTGGACAGGGGGATTTCGTGCGCGGCGCGCAGATGGCGGCGCATGGCCGATCGGTAATCGCGATGCCGGCGACGGCGCGCGGCGGCAAGCTGAGCCGCATCGTCGCGCATCTGAGCGGTCCGGTGACGACCGCGCGCGGCGACGCCGACGTGATCGTCACCGAATACGGCGCCGCCGAACTGCGCGGCCAGCCCATTCCCGAGCGGATCCGGCGCATGATCGCGATCGCCGATCCCGCGTTCCGCGAGCCCCTCGAGCGCGACGCGCGCGACCTGATCCGGCGCGGCGGATGGTGAGCATAGCGCGGGACGAATCAACAAATATCAACATAACGGGTGATACGATGGCGGATTCCGAACGGATTGTGCGCGAGGTCGAGGAGTTTTACCGGCGCTATATCGACGGCTTCAATCGTGAGGATATCGATATCTTCATGCAATCCTTCGACTTGCCCTTCGTTGCGATCGCGGGCGAAACCGGCGCCGCCGTATGCGCCAATGAGGCCGATCAGCAGAGCTTCTACACGCGCATGATGGGCGCGATCCAGGCACAGGGATGGGGCCGGTCGGGGATCGATCAGCTCCGCGTCTGGCCCTTGGCCGAACGGCTCGCGACGCTGATGGCCGACGTCACGCGCTATCGGCGCAACGGTTCCGTGATGGCTCGATTGCGCGCGTTCTATACCGTTCGCAATGACGGCAAGGCATGGAAGATCGTCTCATTGACCGAAGCGCGCGCCCCCTTCACCGGACCCGGCGATCTCCCACGCCCTGTGTCGGCGTAGCAAACCTTTGACAATCGCATACGAACAGTCCATAAACTAGCGCAACCAAACGGGCGTTTGGGGTTCGGGGGAGGCCCATCCGCTCGTCGCCGGAGGTTCGGGGATATGCCAACGGTTCAGATCAAGGACGAAGCGCGGATCGGCTCGCAAGCCAAGGTCAAACTGCAGCCCTCCGTCTATCTCGAAAAGCTCTTCAAGACCGGAACGCCGGATTTCGGCTGGATGAACGAGCATGGCGAATGGGGCATGCGCGCCAAGCCGGGCAATCTTGGGCTAAGGCTCAAGGATATCGAAATCGGCAGCTACGGCGTGGTTCCGATTCACGGCAGCGAACATCGCTCGATGGCGCCGCGCGGAGCGTTCATCCCGAACGATCTGCCGTCGCTCGGCTTCACGCTGAACGAAAAGGCCGAATGCTGGGCCGACAACGCGACCGAGCTTTACGAAGAGGCGGTCGCGCGCCAATGGAGCTCCGCGCGCGATATCCCCTGGGACGAGCTGAAGCCGCTGCCCGACGATCTCGAGCGCGCGATGTGCCAGCTATGCACTTTCCTGACCGAAGTTGAGTTTATCGCGGCCGACGCGCCCACGCGCTGGATGAGCCAGATCAATCAGGACTTCCTCGAAGTCAAACTGTTTCTCGCCACGCAGGCGATGGACGAGGCGCGCCATACCGACGTTTTTCGCAAGCGCGCTCTGGCCAACGGCGGCGGGCTCGGCAAAGCCAGTCCGCTCAGCGAGTTGAGCCTCAAGCGGATTTTCGATTCGCCCAGCTTCTCGGCGCAGACCGCGCGGCTCCATCTGCTGGGCGAAGGCTTTGTGCTGACGATGTTCCGGCAGGGCGAATTTATCGCGCCGAGCCGCGTCGATCAGGAGATTTTCCGGCGCTGCATGCAGGACGAATCCCGCCACGTCGGCTACGGCACGATGCATCTGCGGGCGCAGCTCAAGGAGCGGCCCGACCTGGCCGAGGAGATCCATCTTCAGCTCGACGACGCCGAATCGATCCTGCTGCAGCTTTTCAGCGTGCCGGAATCGGTCGAGCCGATGGCGATTCTGCTCGGCGGCGGGATCAAGAACTTCGATAAGGGCATGGAGCTGCAGGGTAATCTGTGGCGGCGGATCGTCAGCGAATACCTGCAGCGATGCGATTCGGCGGGCCTTGACCGGCGACCGCGATGTATCCTGCCGACCGACTTCAACAAGTTGTTCAGCGCGGCGGCGTGATGGCGGAATTTCCGGCGCCCGAATGGTTCCTCGCCCTTGGCCGCGTGATGGCGGCCGAGGGCGAGATTTTTCGCCGCCTCGGCTATTCCGAAGTGCGGTTTATCGTGCGCGTGCTTGACGATCAGGGCAAAGTCGCTGCGGCGACCGCGGTCGAGATCGACGGCTACACGGTCGCCAACGCGCGGACGCTGGCGCCCGGCGATCACTTCGACGCTGATTTCGCGATCTGCGCGCCGCGCGCGGTCTGGACCCGGATGCTCGACGAGATCGCGCGCGAGGGCCGGGCGCAGTTGCGCCATACCCTGAGCGCGCTCGCGCTGGTCGGCGAGGAGCTGTGGCTCGAATCGGACGACCAACTGCGCGAGGACAGGTTTTATCGCTACAATCAGACGATGCAGGAGATGTTCAACCTGTCGGCGCGGATGCCTCACTGAGTCTCGAGGCGTCGACGCCGGGAGTCTTCCGCCGCGTCATAACTCGAATTCAATACGGCCGGGATGATTCGCCCGCGCCGCCAGTGGCGCCCTGTGAAGCGCTGGAGTCGATCGCATGGATATCGGATTTCTTGCCGCCGCCACCGCCGAAGCCGGCGATCTCGCTGAAATCGCGCGCCAGACCGAAGCGCATGGCTACGATTCGCTGTGGATTCCCGAGCATCCGGTGATTCCGACGGCGATGAAAACGCCGATGCCGTTCACGGAAAATACCAGGCTGCCGGAACATTACGGGCGCTGGGGCGATCCGTTCGTGGCGCTGGCGGTCGCGGCGGCCGTCACCAAACGAATCAGGCTCGCGACCGGAATCTGCCTGCTCCCCGAACGCGAACCGCTGATCACCGCCAAGGCGGTCGCCACCCTCGACCTGGTCTCGAACGGCCGCGTGGTGCTGGGCGTCGGCGCCGGATGGCTGCGCGAGGAAACCGAGGCGATGGGCGCAAACTTCGGCACGCGCTGGCGGCGGACGCGCGAAACGGTCGAGGCGATGAAGCTCTTATGGCGGGACGGTCAGGGCGCCTACGACGGCCAGACGATCAAGTTTCCGTCGGTCCGATGCGAGCCGCGGCCGGTGCAAAAATCCGGTCCGCCCGTGCTGCTCGGCGCGCACGGTCCCAAGGCGATCGAACGGGTCGCGCGCAGCTATGACGGCTGGATGCCGCTGTTGCAGGACCCGGCCCAACTCAAGCGCGACGTGGCAAAACTGCGCGAACTGGCGGCCCGTCATGGCCGCAAGGCCGATTCGTTCCAAATTTCGCCGCTGGTCGAACCCGGCGAAGACGGTCTGTCGAGCGAAGTTCTGCGCGCTTTCAAGGACGCCGGCGCGCACCGGATCGTATTGCTCTCGCAGCGCAGCGTGCAACGGACGGCCGACGGCGAAGCGCTCGACCTGATTCGGCGCTACGCCGCCACCGTCGAACGCGCCCGCGCGCTCTAATCGGGTCAGGCGCGGGACGGGCGCGCGGCAAGCGTCGGTTCAGGCGGGAGCCGCTTCGGCGCCTGACTTCCGCACGCCCATCAGGTAGGCCTCGATAAACTCGTCGATGTCACCGTCGAGCACCGCCGCGGTGTTGCCGATTTCGACTCCCGTGCGATGGTCCTTGACGAGCTGGTAAGGATGGAGCACGTAGGAGCGGATCTGGCTGCCCCACGCGATCTCTTTCTTATCCTTGCTGAATTTCTCCAATTCCTCGCGCCGCTTGCGCTGTTCGAGTTCGAACAGGCGCGCGCGCAGAATCTTCATCGCCATCGCGCGGTTCTTATGCTGCGAGCGCTCGTTCTGGCAGCTCACCACAATGCCGGTGGGCAGATGGGTGAAGCGAACGGCGGAATCGGTCTTGTTGACGTGCTGGCCGCCCGCGCCGCTGGCGCGAAAGGTGTCGATCCGCAGGTCGGCGGGGTTGATCACGACCTCGACCTTGTCGTCGATTGCGGGAAAGACGAAGACCGAAGCGAACGAGGTATGGCGGCGCGCGTTGGCGTCGAAAGGCGAAATCCGCACGAGGCGATGGATGCCGGCCTCGGCCTTGAGATAGCCGTAGGCGTAATCGCCCTCGACGGTGAAGGTCGCGCTCTTGATACCGCCGCCGTCGCCCGGCTGCAGATCCGCCAGTTCGGTCTTGAAGCCGCGCCGCTCGGCCCATCGCAGGTACAGCCGCAGCAGCATCTCGGCCCAATCCTGGGCCTCGGTGCCGCCGGCGCCGGGATGGATCGAAACGATCGCGCCGAGCCGGTCATACTCGCCGCCGAGCATCACCTGCAATTCCTGGCGTTCGAGCTGGGCGCGGGCGCTTTCCAGCGCGGCGGAGGTTTCGCGGGCGGCGTCGGAATTTTCGTCGCCCTCCTCTTCCGCCATCGCGAGATACACGCGTGCGTCTTCGAGCGCGCTGATCAGGCGCTGAATACCGTCGCTCTGCGCCTTGATGCGGTCCTGTTCCTTGAGGACGGCCTGCGCCGTCTCCTGACTATCCCAGAAGCCAGGGCGGGTCGATTGTTCGCTGAGTTCCTGCAGGCGGGCGATCAGTTTAGGGAGGTCAAAGACGCCTCCGCAGGGCATCGGTGCGCGTATCGAAGTCGGTCAGTTGCTGACGCATGTCGCTAAGCATCGTCTGAATCGCTTTCCGTGATGAAATTGGCGCTGGCTGGAATGCCGTGGACGCCGGCTCCGCGCCAATGATCATTTTGCCAGAAATGCCGCGCCGGCGTAAATCCGCCTGTCGAGTCACGCGCAAGGACGGCTAGGATGGACCCTCGGGTCAAGCCCGAGGGTGACGCCTCTCCCTGTCCGTCATTGCCGGGCTTGACCCGGCAATCCATAAGGGTGACGCCCTTCGAGTCACAATCGCGGCCGGCCGTTGGCGACCTGGAGCGGCGGCGCTGCTCCCTGTCCGTCATTGCCGGGCTTGACCCGGCAATCCATAAGGGTGACGCCCTTCGAGTCACAATCGCGGCCGGCCGTTGGCGAACCCGGAGCGGCGG
>JAJXYM010000027.1 GCA_021780585.1 Deltaproteobacteria bacterium | reverse complement strand
TCGAGATCAGCGGGCCGTAGGTCTGGCTCGGCGCGTCGAGATCGTAGCCGCGAATCACCCTGCCGTCTTCGCCGGCGACGTTGTAACGCCGCATCGGCAGGCCGGCCGCGACGAAACGTTCGTGCAGTCCCAAGCCTTTGAGAATCCGGCCGCCGGCGGGCCATAACGTGAGCACATAGCCGACCGGCGCGTAGGCCTGCGCCTGCTCGATCACGACCGGCCGCAGCCCGCGTTGGCGGAGCAGAGCCGCCAGCGTCAGCCCGGCGATTCCGCCGCCGACGATCAGGATGCGCAATTCGCTGGTGGTTCGATAGGCGTTTTCGCTCGCGGCCATTCAATCCCTCCCGGCATCTCCCGTGGCGCTGCGCGGCGGCGGGAAGCGCCGGCGCGGCAATCCTCGATTCGTGGCGCGGCGCCGCGTGACGGTCAAGAAAATTTCGCGGGCCGCACAATCCTGACCGTCAGCGCCCGCGATTGCGTCTCGCGTCCGCGCCCGCCGCCTTGACTGGACGAAACCGCGAAAAAAATAGTAGCCTTTGATGGTCAAGTATTTTTCCGCGGCGCTATAGTTCGGGGAGTTGCGCGGCTTTGGCTCGTATAATGAGCCATCGCGAGGGGTTTCGACGTGGCGTCGCGCGCGGCGCGAGGTTGGCGGCAAGCCGTGACGCGCGCAAATATCGGGTGTATATAGGAAGTCCCGCGGCGTAACGGGCGGGCGCGATAGGACGGCAGTCAGAGGTATCGAAATGACGCAACTGGAAGCGGCCCGAAAAGGCTTGATTACCCGGCAGATGACGGAAGTCGCCGAGGACGAGGGACTTCAGCCCGAGGAAATCCGCGCGCTGGTGGCCAGCGGCGAAGTCGTGATTCCGCACAATCATCATCATGAGTTCCGCGCGATCGGAATCGGCAAGCGGCTCCGCACCAAGGTCAACGCGAATATCGGCGCCTCGAATTTCCATCAGTTGATCGAGGAGGAGATCGAGAAGCTCTATACGGCGGTGCGCTTCGGCGCGGACTCCGTGATGGACCTTTCGACCGGAACCGATCTCGACAAGATTCGCGTCGAGGTGCTGTCGCGCAGTCCGGTGATCCTCGGCACGGTGCCGATCTACCAGGTCGCGACCGAACACTCGATCATGGAGCTGGAGGCGGCGAATTTCCTCGACGTGATCGAGCGGCAGGCGCGCCAGGGCGTCGATTACATGACGCTGCATTGCGGGGTCACGCGCGAGACGGTGAAGAAGCTGCGCGGACACGGCCGGATCGAGGGGATCGTGTCGCGCGGCGGATCGCTGCTCGCGGCGTGGATCGAGCGCACCGGCAACGAAAATCCGCTCTACGAGCATTTTGATGAGGTTTGCGCGATCCTGCGCGAGCATGACGTGACGATCTCGCTCGGCGACGGCCTGCGTCCGGGCGCCACCGGCGACGCCACCGACCGCGGCCAGCTCGCCGAATTGCTGGTGCTCGGCGAACTGACCGAACGCGCCCGCGCCCTCGGCGTGCAGGTGATGATCGAAGGACCCGGCCACGTGCCGCTCGATCAGATCGAGGCCAACGTCAAGCTGGAGAAGCGGGTGTGCGGCGGCGCGCCGTTTTACGTGCTCGGGCCGCTGACCTGCGACGTCGCGCCCGGCTACGACCATATTACCGGCGCGATCGGCGGCGCGATCGCCTCGGCCGCCGGCACCGATTTCCTGTGCTACGTCACCCCGGCCGAGCATCTCAGGTTGCCCGATATCGAAGATGTGCGCGAAGGCGTGATCGCGACGCGCATCGCCGCCCATTCCGGCGATCTGGTCAAGGGCGTGCGCGCGGCCAAGGTCTGGAACGATCAGATGTCCCGTTATCGCAAGGCGCTCAACTGGGAAGGGATGTACGCGATGGCGATGGATCCGGACAAGGCGCGGCGCTACAAGGAGGAGAGCGAAGCGGCGGGTTCGAACGTTTGCAGCATGTGCGGCTCGCTCTGTTCGATCAACATCGACAACGCCGCGATCAAGTTCACGCGCAAGCGCGCGCTCGAACAGGTGGAATCCCATGCCGCCGCCGGTTGAGGAACACCGCGCCGGGCCGGAGCCGGCCTTTCGCGAAATCGCGCTGCTCGATCAGTTCGGCCGCACGCGGCGGCTCGCGGATTACGCCGGCGAAATCGTCGCGCTCTATTTTTATCCGCACGACGATACGCCCGGATGCACCGTCGAGGGCAAGGAGTTCCGCGACCGGCACGAGAAGTTCCGCGCGCTCGGATGCGCCGTGGTGGGAGTCAGCGCCGACAGCGTCGCCTCCCATCGCGCTTTCGCCGGCCAGCACGGCTTTCCGTTCACGCTGCTGGCCGACGAGCGCGGCGAGCTGGCGGCGGCTTTTGGCGTGTTGCGCGGCGGCCGCGCCGTCCGCGCGACTTTCGTGATCGGACGCGACGGCCGGATCGCGCGCGCCTTCCATGACGTGACGCCGCGCGGCCACGCTCAGCGCGTGCTCAATTTCGTGCAGGCGCTGGTCGAATCGCATCGGATGATCGGCGGCTGACGCGATCGCGCGGGGTGGATGCGCGGCGCGTCCGGCGTAATTATAATGGTTGCATCATAGGACCAATTTCACGCAAACGGAGTCCGCGCCGCGCGCGGGACGCGGACCCGACGGGACAGGCGGATGGCGAAAAGCTCGAAGAACATACTCGATGAGGCTCGCGCCTCGATTAAGGCGATCGATATCGACGAGGCGCGCCGGATGCTTGAGCAGCCCGCAACGGTGCTGATCGACGTGCGCGAGAGCGACGAATGGCGCCAGGGCCATATCCCGGGCGCGATCGGAATTCCGCGCGGCTTTCTGGAGCTGCGCGTCGAGGAAAAGGTTCCCGATCACAAAACGCCGATTATTCTGCAATGCGCCTCGGGCACGCGCTCGCTGTTGGCGGCGCGCGCGCTCAAGGAGCTGGGTTACGAGAATCTCCACAACCTGACGGGCGGCTTCAACGCCTGGAAGGATCGCGGCCTGCCGTGGATCGCGGATCGCGCCTTCACCCATGACGAAATCACGCGCTATTCGCGCCATTTCGTGATTCCCGAGGTCGGCGAAAAGGGTCAGGCGAAGCTGCTCGACGCGAAAGTGCTGATTCTCGGCGCCGGCGCGCTCGGCTCGCCCACCTCGCTCTATCTGGCGGCGGCGGGCGTCGGCACGATCGGCCTGGTCGATTTCGACGTGGTCGATCTGTCCAATCTGCAGCGCCAGATTATCCATACGACCGATCGGGTCGGAATTCCCAAGACCGAATCGGCGCAAAAGCAGATCAACGCGCTCAATCCCGGCGTCAAGGTGATTCGTCACGACGTGCGGCTGAGTTCCGAGAACGTGATGGAGATCATCGCGGACTACGACGTCGTGGTGAATTGCGGCGACAATTTCCCGACCCGCTATCTGATCAACGACGCCTGCGTGTTGTCGCGGAAGCCGCTGGTCGACGGCGCGATTTTCCGTTTCGAGGGTAACGCCACGGTGTTCCATCCCGCCGCCGGCGGACCGTGCTACCGCTGCCTCTATCCGGAGCCGGCTCCGCCCGACATGGCGCCGTCGTGCGCCGAGGCGGGAGTGCTTGGCGCGCTGCCGGGCGTGATCGGTTCGATCGAGGCGCTCGAGGCGATCAAACTGATTCTGGGCGCGGGCAAACCGCTGATGGGCAAGATGGTCTACTTCGACACGCTCTCGACGGATTACGTGCGGGTGCTCAAGATTCGCCGCAATCCGGAGTGTCCGGTATGCAGCGACCATCCGACGCAGACCGGACTGATCGATTACGAGGCCTTCTGCGGACTCGCGCCGGCGGCGAACGGCTCCGACCATGCGGCCGCCGCGGCGGGCCGCTGAATTCAGGCGGCGCGGCGAGGTCGGCGAATTATACGAACGCGAAGCGGCGGACGCTCCCGGGGCGCCCGCCGCTTTTTATTGAAACTTCCAACGGTCGAAGATCACAATGGCGCTGGGGCCTTTCTACGTGGCGCAAAAACTTCTTGATACCAGCGGCGCGCGCGGCGTCGCCATCCTGATGCGGCATGGGGAGACCGGATGGAATCGCGAAGGGCGCGTGATGGGGCGCCATCCGATCGAACTCAACGAAAACGGCCGCGCGCAGGTCGCCGCGACCGCCCGTTTCGCCAATACGATTGGCCCCGAGCTGATCGTCACCAGTCCGCTGGTGCGCGCGCGCCAGTCGGCCGAAATCATGGCGGCGGGCCTCGGCGGCGTCGGGATTATCGAGGAACCGGATATCGCCGAGGTGCTCTACGGCCGCTGGGAGGGCATGAGCTACCACGAGCTGATCGACGACCCGCACTACAAAACCTATCGCCAGGCCCCGACCGAGCATCCCACGCCCGGCGGCGAAACGATCGCGCAGGTGCAGACCCGCGGCGTCGCCGCCGTGATGCGGACGCTGGCGGCCCATTCGGGCAAGCGCGTGCTGTTCATCTCGCACGGCGATATCGTGCGCACGGTGCTATGCCATTTCATGGGTTTGGAGCTGCGCTACTTCCATCGCATTCGCGTGGACAACGCGACGCTCTCGGCGATTCAGGTCGCGGGCGATTTCGCGGAAGTCAAATTCCTCAATCTGCTGCCCGATCCCGACCGCGCCTTCGTCGCGCCGTTCCCGATCAGGAAACCCGCGACCGAACCGGGCGCGCGCTAGCGATCGCGTCGCGGGCTTAAGCTGCCGACCGGTCGAGTGATGATTTATCGCGCCGCCGGCGGGATTTGCCGTCAGGGAGGCGTCGCGTAGGCCGAATCCGGGCCCGAGCCAACCTCGACGCCCTTGCGTACCCGCACATGATCGCCGGGCCGCGCCGGCACGTCGACGTGGACGGTGCGGTAGCCGCCGCGGGAGGCGTCGGGCGCGACGAAGCCGATCGTGTACTGTTCGCGCAATTCCCGGCTAATCGAAGCGCAGGCGTTGCGCAGCGCCACGCCGTCGCCAACTTCGCGAATAATGAAGGTTTTGGCGCCGGTCTCACTCGACAGCAGATCGAGCGTGCGCGCGTCCACCTGATCGATATCGCCGCCGAACAGCAGCGACGCGAACGGTCCGCCCGGACCACTCGAGGCGTTGGGATCGCCGATCCCGATCGAATAGACCAGCACTCCCATCCGCCGCGCCTGTCCGACGACCTGGGCAAGTGTCGATTGGCTGGTGTTGTCCATTCCGTCGGTGATCACCAGCAGCGCTTTTTTGTCGTAGCGCCCATGCTGGACCATCAGCAGGCCGTCGAGAATCGTGTCGAACAGGGCGGTCTGGCCGTAGGCGTGCAACAACTCGAGCCGGCTCAGGACCAGGTAATGATTGGTCGTGAACGGCTGCAACAGAAACGGACGGCTCGAAAAAGCGAACAAAAAAATGTCGTCCTGCGCATTCAGGTTGCGGACGAATTCGGAAATCGCCGCTCGCGCCTGCGTCAGCTTGGGCTGCATGCTGCCCGAGGTATCGACCAGAATCCCGATCGAGACGGGGGTGTTCAGGTCCTGACGGAAAAATGAAATCTGCCGCGGCTGACCGTCCACCAGCAGCTTGAAGTCGTTCGCGCGCAGGTCGGTGACATAGCGGCCCTGCTGATCGGTCACCGTGACTGTCACCTGTTTGTAGCCCTGCTGCGCGCGCAGTTCGCGCGACGGCAGGGTCAGCGATTGCGCGCCCGGTTGCGGCGCGAGCCGCGGCAGAGTCGTGGTGGCGTTGCCGCCCTGCCGCCCCGGCATCGCGGGCAGTTCGAGCACCGAGGTCCCACCCTGCTGGCTTTGAGTGCGCGGCGTCGTTTCGGGGGGCGGAATGAATTGCCCCTGCTGGGCCGCCGCCGGCGCGGCCGCGCCCACGATCACGAGAAGCGCCGCGATCAAGGTCAAGATGGTTCGGCGCGGCGTCCGGGCGCGACGATTCAATGACGTCATCGGAGTAATGGCCTCGGCCGTACGATCACGGTCAACCTGTATGATCTTCCTATTCGCTTTATGCGCGGGCAAGCAACCGCTTGAAGCGCCACGCCGCTCCCTGATTCTCGCGGCAACGCCGGTCGGCGCGACCTCATCTTGTTCTGATAGACGTTAACCGGCGTCGGTTGTTTCAGTTCCGCGAATCCGCCTGCCGATACGGCTCGGCTCCGCCGTGGCGGTCAGATCTGGAAATGGAGCGCGGTCTTGCGCCGCTCGGCGAGCGCTTGCAGCGTCGTCCGCCGCAGAATCGCGGTCACGCTGTCGCGCACCTCGCACCACACCCCGCGCATCGCGCAACTCTCGCCCCGGCTGCACGGCGAATTGCTGGTCTCCTCGAGGCATTCCACCGGAGCGTAGTCGCCCTCGATAATCTGCACCACGTCCAGCATGGTGATTTTCGCCGGATGGCGCGCCAGCAGATAGCCGCCGCTCGGACCCTTCTGGCTCGCGACCAATCCGCCGCGTTTCAGCTCGATCAAAAGCCGCCGCAAATAGTTCTCCGGAATCCCCTGCGCCGCCGCGATCTCCTCGACCCGCTGCGGCGGC
>JAJXYM010000419.1 GCA_021780585.1 Deltaproteobacteria bacterium | reverse complement strand
CGCCTTCCTTGAGCCGCCGCGAAATGATTTCGATTACCGAGTGGATATAATCCTCGCGCTCGGCGCGCTTCTTGGCCACCTGCGCCTTGAGCATCGCGTAGGCGGAAGGATTCAGATAGCGGAAGGCGCAATCCTCCAGCTCCGACTTGAGCCAGTAGATACCCAGCCGATGGGCGATCGGGGCGTAGATTTCCAGCGTCTCGCGCGCGATTTCCTCCTGCCGGTCGGGCGGCAGATGGTTCAGCGTGCGCATGTTATGGAGCCGGTCGGCGAGCTTGATGAGCACGACGCGGATATCGTGCGCCATCGCGATCACCATCTTGCGGAAATTTTCGGCCTGCTTTTCCTCTCGGCTCGAAAAGGTGATCTTCGAAACCTTGGTCATCCCGTCGACCAGCCGCGCGACCTCGGCTCCGAATAGCCCCTGCACTTCGTCGAGCGAGGCGCCGGTGTCCTCGACCACGTCGTGCAGCAGGCCGGTGACGACCGACGGCATGTCGAGCTTGAGCTGCGCGATAATCATCGCGACGTTGAGTGGATGAACGACGTAGGGTTCGCCCGAGAGACGTTTCTGCCCACGATGCATCCGGGCGCTGTATTCGTAGGCGCGCCGGATCAACGCGCCGTCGGCCTGCGGATTGTACGCCTCGACCCGCCGGACCAGTGCGTCCAGTTCGGGCGGCGGCCCGGGGACCGCGGCCGCCGCGGCGGCTAGCTCCGCCATGGGTCGAACTCCCGGCGCAGCCGCGCCGCGCGCATCCGTTCGGCGGCGACCACCGCGCCCAGTTGCGCGATCGATTGCTCGAGCTCGTCGTTGATTATCAGGTAGTCGTATTCGGGCCAGGCCGAGGCTTCGGCGCGCGCGCGCTGCAGCCGCCGCCGAATCGCGGCTTCGTCCTCGGTGCCGCGCCCGCGCAGCCGTTCCTCGAGTTCAGCGAAGCTCGGCGGCAGCACGAAGATGGTCGCGGTGTCGTCGGGGTAGTTGATACGGATCTGCCGGGCGCCCTGAATATCGATATCGAGCATGATATCGCGGCCTTCGGCCACCGCCCGTTCCAGCGGCGCGCGCGGCGTGCCGTAGCTCGCGTCGAACACCCGCGCCCATTCGGCGAGTTCGCCGGCGTCACGGATGCGTATGAATTCGTCGTCACTCACGAAGCGATAATCGATTCCGTCGGCTTCTCCGTCGCGCGGCGTTCGCGTCGTAATCGAGACCGACGGCTCGAGTCCGCTGATTCGCTGGAGCGCCGCGCGCGAAATCGTCGTCTTGCCGGCGCCGGAGGGAGCCGAAAGGATAAAAATAATTCCGCGGCGGGGACGACGATCCAACTCCATCATATAAGCTAACCAACCATTCCGATCCGTGCAAATGACGTTTTACTTGAATCGGCGCTATTCGACGTTCTGCACCTGCTCGCGCATCTTCTCCACTTCCCCCTTGATCTCGATCGTGATTTGCGAGAGCGCTGCGTTCTGCGACTTCGACCCCATCGTGTTCACTTCGCGATTGATCTCCTGGAGCAGGAACTCGATCGATTTGCCGATCGGTCCGCCCCGTCCAAGCGCCGCCTTGAGCGCCTGCAGATGCACTCCGAGCCGGGTGATCTCCTCGCTGATATCGCCATGCTGGGCGGCGGCCGAGGCCTCTTCGTACAGGCGCTTTTCGTTCACCGGCAAATCGCCCAGCAGCTCGCGCACGCGGCTTTCGAAGCTCGCGCGAATCGCCGTGCGCGAGGCCGCCGCGAGCCGCTCGATGCGCGGGACCGCCCGCCCGATCGTGCGCAGCCGCGTCTCGAAGTCGCGCTTGAGCGCCGCGCCCTCGCGCGTCCGCTCGCCCTCCAGCGCCTTCAGCGCCCGGCCGAGCGCGGCCATCGCCAGCTCCGCGCCGGCGCGATCGTCGCGCTCCTCCTCGACCACGTGGAAGATCTCGGGCCGTTGCAGAATCGCCGCGACGCCGACCGCGCCGTCAAGTCCCAGCCGCTTGCCCAGCCGCTTCAGTTCGTTGACGTAGCTGGCGGCGAGCTCGTCATTGACCTTGAGCCGCGCCGGCGGCGGCTTGAGCGCGACGCAGCGGACGAAGACTTCGACCCGCCCGCGGCTGACGACGCCCTGCACCAGCTTGCGCACCTCGGCTTCGTATTCGCCCCAGCCGCGCGGCAGGCTCAATTTCAATTCGAAAAATCGCTGATTGAGCGCCCGCGCCTCGGCCACCGCCTGATAGCCGCCGCGTTCGAGCTGCGCCCGTCCGAATCCTGTCATGCTGCGCATTGCCGCCTCGTCTTTGTCCTAATTGCCGCGCGCGCCGCGGCGCCGGATAGCTTCGCGATAGAGCGCGACCGTGCGCGCCGCCATCGCCGCCATCGTGAAGTTGGTTGCGACCCGCGCGCGGCCCGCCGCGCCGATTTCCGCGCGTCGCGCCGGCGACCTGGCCAGTGAAGCGATCGCTTCCGCCAACGCGGCGGAATCGCCCGGCGGCGTCAGGATTCCCGCGCCGCCCTCGCCAATCAGATCGATCAGTCCGCCGGTCCGGCTGGCGATTACCGGCACGCCGCACGCCATCGCCTCCAGCGCCGCGACGCCGAGTCCCTCGTGGATCGACGGCATCACAAAAAGATCGAGCGCCCGGAGCAGGTCGCGCGCGTCCGTGATCGGTCCGACCATCCGGACCGCGCCGCCGACTCCGCGCCGCTCGATCTCCGCCGCCAGCGCCGCGCCGATCGCGCCCGCGCCGGCGATCAGGCACCGCGTCGCCCGCGCCCGCCCGCCCGCGTCTGGAGCGCCGTCCGCCGCGCCTTCGCGGATCCGCGCGATCGCCTCGATCAGAAAGCGCTGGCCTTTGCGCTCCGCGAGCGCACCGATCGCGCCGATCGCAAACTCGTCGTCGGCCAGTCCGAAGCGCGTCCGCGCCGCCCGCCGCTCGTCGTCCGTGGGCGGCCGGAAATGGGCGCAATCGACGCCGCTCGGAATAATCGTGACGTTCGCGCGGGCGACTCCCGCCCGCGTAAGCGCCGCCGCGACCGCCGGCGAAATCGCCGCCACGCCGTCAACCGCGCGATCGAACAGCCAGCGCGCGAAAATTCGATTCGGCGGATAATCCATCCGCCGCGTCACCACCAGCGTCCGCGCGCGGCCGCGCGCCCACGGCGCCAGCGCGTGCGCCCGCGCCGTATGGAAATGCGTCACGTCAAAGCGGTTGATTCGCAGCAGCCGCCGGATCCGCACGCCCGCCGCGAGGTCGACTGAATTGCGGATCCGCAGCGGATGGCAGCGGACGCCGGCCGCCCGCGCGCGCCGCCACAGTTCGCCGTCGGGATCGCAAATCAGTTCCGCCTGATGGCCCGCGCGCAGCAGCGCCAGCGTCAGCCCCAGCACCTGGGTTTCGCCGCCGGCGAAGCCGCGTTCGGGATCGACGCCCGCAATCCTGAGCGGCGCCTCGGCGCGCGCATTGTCGCCTAGGCCGTTCAATCCATGAACCGGTAGTAGAGTATTGCCGCGATCGCGCGCACCGCGTCGCGCCAGCCGATTTTCTTGCCTTCGTCGTAGGTGCGGCCGGAGTAGGAAATCGGCACTTCGTAAATCCGCCAGCCGGCGCGCGCCGCCTTGGCCGTGATTTCCGGTTCGAAAGTGAAGCGGTCGGCGCTCAGCTTCAACTCGGTCAAACGGTCGCGCCGAAACGCCTTCATGCCGGTCTCCATGTCGGTCAGATTCAGATTGTTGAAGGCGTTGGCGAACAGCGTCAGGAATCGGTTGCCGACGTAATGCCAGAAGAACAGCACGCGATGCGGTCCGCCGAGGAAGCGCGAGCCGAAGACCATGTCGGCGCGGCCGTCGGCCAGTGGTTCGAGCACGCGCGCGTAATCGCGCGGATCGTATTCGAGATCGGCGTCCTGCACGATCACGAAAGGCTTGCGCGCCGCCGCGAAACCCAGTCTCAGCGCCGCGCCCTTGCCGCGATTCACCGCGTGGAAAAAGCAATTGACGCGCGGATGCTCGAGTTGCTTGAGATATTCGCGGGTGCCGTCGGTCGAGGCGTCATCGACCACGATCACCTCGCCGTCGAAGCCGCATCCGAGCACCCGCTCGATCACCCGGCCGATCGTCGCGACCTCGTTGTAGACCGGGATCACGACCGAAAGCTCTATCGTTTCAACCATCGCCGATGCCGTCCCCGCGCGCGCGTCCGCGCCCGTCGCCGTCCGCTCCGAGCGGCGCGATCCGCGCGCTTCCGTCGCGCCGGAGCCGCCGCCGGACCATTGCCGCCGCCCGTCGCATCGTGGCGCGCCGCCGCGCCCGCGTCATCCCCGCCGTGTAACCGCTCAGCACGCGCATCCGATCGGTCGCCGTGACGCCGGGCAGCTCGAAGCGTCCGAGCTGAACGAAATTACGCAGCATCCGGCGGCGCCGGCCGATCGCGCAGGCGCGGCGCGTCCGCTCGTGATCGATCAGGACGAAGCGCGGCGGCTCCGCCGGCACGAAAAATATATTGAACGGAGTCAGGTCGCCATGCACGAAGCCGCATCGATGGAGCCGCGCGATTTCGGCGCCCAG
The DNA here is from genome assembly GCA_021780585.1 of Deltaproteobacteria bacterium. Taxonomy (GTDB): domain Bacteria; phylum Desulfobacterota; class Binatia; order Binatales; family Binataceae; genus JADMIL01. Next base: position 2,044 of record JAJXYM010000419.1, on the reverse strand, counting down.
CGCGCGCATCACGGCGCGCTTGCGCGCGAGGCCCGCTGGATTCGCGCCGAGCGCGGCGAGCGTGCGCAGCGGACCGTCGCCTTCGGCGCGCGGCGCGACGATCAATTCGCGGCCCGACGCGCGTTCCGCCCCGCGCAGCAGGATCGGCGGCGCGGCGAAACCGGAAGCGGCCAGCGCGCGCGTGACGCGCGCGACGTGCTCGGCCCGTCCGCCGCGCGCGATTCGTTTGAGCCGGCCGATCGCGTTCGGCGGATCGAGCAGCTTGATGAAAACCTCGAGCGTCGCCGGCGCGCCGATCCGAAGCTGCCAGGTGCGCGCATGACGCGAACGGCGGCGCGGCGCGCCGAGCGCGCCGCGCGCGGCGGCGAGGGATTTTTCGATCAGCGCCCGGCTGGCTTCCTCCGCGAGCCCGGCCTCGGCCGCGACCAGCCGCCAGCCGTCGCGCGCGAACGCGCGTTCTCGCGGCGGATTCATCGCGAACTCCTGGCTTCGGCGGCGCCGATCGCGGGAGTCGCGGACGGCTCGGCGCTTTCGCTGTTGGCGGACGCCGCAATTGCGCCGCCGCCGATCGCGCGGCGGCTGGCGAGCGCACGCCGCACGGTCGCGGCCACGTCTTCCGGCGCGATCCGCCGCATGCATTCGCGGCCGATCGGACAATCGCGCAGGTAGCAGGGATGGCACGGGATTTCGCCGCGCATCGCCAGATGCGCGTAGCCCCACGGCGCGGACCGTTCGGGCGCCGTCGAACCCCATAGCGAGACGACCGGGCATCCCACCGCCGCCGCGATATGCATCGGGCCGCAATCGGGTCCGAACGCGACCGCACAGGCGCCGAAAATCGCGACCAGGTCGCGCAGGCTGGTGCGTCCGGTCAGATCGCGCGCTTCGAGTCCGTCAAGTTCGCGCCGCACCGCCGCGCCCAGCGGGGCGTCTTCCGGCCCGCCGATCAGGATCGGCGTCAACGCCGGAACGCCCTCAGCCGGCGCCGCCAGCGCGCGAATCACGGCCGCGACCGCTTCGGGAAAATAGATCCGGCTCGGCCACGACGACCCCAGAATCACGCCCACCAGTGGCCGCGCGAGGCCCTCCAGATGGGCGAGCGCGCGCGCGCTTTCGTCGGCCGCGAGCGTCAGGCCGAATTCGATCGGCGCCGGCGCAATTTCCAGCGCGTCGCCGAACGCCTGATATTGCGTCAGCTTGAGCCGCATCCGCGGCTGCGGGTCGATTTGACGGGTCGAGAAGCGATCGTTCCATTCCTTGGCGTTGGCCGCCGCGAATCCGATCCGGTCGGGCGCGCCGGAGGCGAGCGCAATCAGTCCGCTCTTGAGATGGCGTTGCAGGTCGATCACCAGATCGAAGCGTCCGCGCCGAAGCCGGCCGATAAACGCCGGAATCGACCACGGCGCGCGGCGCCGATCATAGACGATCAGCTCGTCGAGCCACGGATGCCGTTCCAGCACGGGGCGCGATTTCGGTTCGACCGCCCACGCCAGATGCGCGTCGGGCCAGGCGCGGCGGATGCGCCCGAGCAGGGGCAGGGCGCGCACCACGTCGCCGATCGCGCCCAGTAGGACGATCAACACGCGCCGCGGCGGTTGGGCCACGGATTTGTCAGCGGGATCGATCATCGACAGAATCAGCCAAGGATGATATCGGCGCGGCGTCCGGCGGCAAAGCCCGCGCTGGCCTCGCGCTCCGCGCCGGCGGATCGCGCTGAGCGGAATGGCGGTTCGCGAACGGAACTGTCCGCCGCGGCGACGGCGACGCGGCGACGCGATCGGGACGGGCGGGAAGCTGAAATGGCGGCCGAATCGGGGCGCGAGTCCGACCGCCGAACAAATTAAACTAATGCTTTAAGTTATGCTCGAACAGCGCGAGCGTGCGGCGCCAGGCGTCGTGCGCGTCCCTGGCGCTGTATACGTCGGCCCGCGTGTCATTGAAAAAGCCGTGCGAGCATCCGCCGTAAATCTTCACCTCGCCGGCTTTGCCGAAGCGCTTGAGCGCCGCCGCGAGCCGTTCGACGTCGCCGCGCTGAATCCATCCG
>JAJXYM010000077.1 GCA_021780585.1 Deltaproteobacteria bacterium | reverse complement strand
ATACGCCGAACGAGGTCGAAACCCCGCGGCCGCCGCGAAAGCCCATGAAGACCGACGCAATCGAGCCGGCGACCGCCGCGAAGCCGACCAGCGCCAACATGGCGGGCGTGAGTCCGGCCGCTTTCGCGCCCAGGATCGGTATCAGCCCTTTCAACAGGTCGCCGGCGAAGGTGAGCGCCGCCGCCGAGCGTCCGCCCGCGCGCCCCACATTGGTCATCCCGACGTTGCCCGAGCCGATCGCGCGCGGATCGAAGCCGCGCGCGCGGCCCACCAACATACCGACCGGAATCGAGCCGCAAAGGTAACCGGCGGCGATCAGCAGGGCGGGAATCAGGATCAGGTCCGTTCGTCGATTGAAAGTTGGTCGGGGTGACTGGATTTGAACCAGCGACCCCTGCGTCCCGAACGCAGTGCTCTAGCCATGCTGAGCTACACCCCGAACCATCCGTGCGAAGCCCCGCGGCTTTCGGGCGCCGCAAGGAATTCGATCTTATAGCATCACCGGCCGACCAACGCGAGCGCTCCCACGCGCCGCCCGGCCGGCCCGCCGGGCGGCATGAAGGCCGAGACTCCGCCGCGCGGGCGCGCCGTCAACGAGAGATCGATCCGCCGCGCCATAGCGCGGACGCCCCGGGACTTCGCTAACAGAAGAGCCGGTCCGATTAAGGACCGGCTCTCGTTCATTTTTCGCCTCGGCCGCGCCCGCGCCGCGCGTCCCGGCGGAGAGCGGCGCGTCTCACCGCCGGGACCGAATGCCAGTACGGCAAAGGTCAGAAAGCCAACTGATTTGCCACCGCGTTCAGCCGCAGGAACTTGCCGGTCGTGACCGTGCCGTCGCAGATCAGACCGCCGTTGATCGTCACTTCCTCGCCGAGTGGGCAGCCGCCCTCGACATGCACTGTGCCCTGCATACTCGAGTAGTCGTCGGCTATCGTCAGCGATTGCGCGTCGATAAACGTGTTCTGCTTCAGCAACCCGCCGATCAGCACGATTTTCGCGCGCTTGCCGATGCTCAGCGGACCATCGATGACGAAGACCAGTTGGTCCTCCACTCCGCCGGAAATATAGAGCACGGCGAAGTTCCCAAGGGTCACCGAAGGAACATGGATGACGTTGACGCCGCCATGCACCGCGTCGAAGACCTTCATCGTCTGGCTGAAGCCGAGGTTGATCGCCGGAAGAGTCTGCGTCGTCGGCAGTCCGGCCACCACTGTTTCGAACGCTTCCTCGTCAAGCACCGCCTGGTTGAGATCCGCGATTCGCGCGGCGCCGCCGGTGGTATCCTGCGATCCGCAAGTCGCGCCCGTATCCAACGTAATCGTGCCGCCGGCGCTGGTCGAGCACTGCCCGACGACGTGAGTCGACTCGCCCAGCGTCACCGACGCCGGCGTGATGTTCGTATCGGCGAGATCTCTGGTGACATAGCACTGGTAACCCAGTTCGCTGTCGCCATGCCACACGCCGACCGTGCCGCGCACGATCGAATGATCTCCCATCGAGAGATCGCCCGCGTCGACCAGCAGACCGAAGTCCGCGGCCGCGCCCAATCCGACCGGCGCCGCATGCAGCGGAGCGCTCGAGCCCACCCAAAAGGCAATCCCGAGCGCCATCGCGGTCCACGAAGCTTTCGACATTCTTACTCGATCCATCACTGCACCCCCTCAAAAGAGATGTTTATCCAATAGCGTCTGGATCGACCAACGTCAAGCAATTAGATGTTAAAGCTTCTTTTAAGTGCGCGATCGATCGAGCGGAAATCCGGAGTCGGATCGGCTCGATTTGTTGGTTTGGCCTTCGCGCGGCGCGGCGGGCGCGCGCTTCCCGCCGGTCGTCGGGTAATGCGGCTCGATTTGTTGGTTTGGCCTTCGTGCGGCGCGCGCGCTTCCCGCCGGTCGTCGGGTAATGCCGCTCGCGCACGGTCCGAGCGTGGCCGGTCGATCCAGCGCGGCTTGACTACAAGTCAATCAACTAGTTCGATCCTGGTTTGATATGAAGCGCAACGCGAAGGAAGTCGGCCTCTTCGACGCGAAAACCCACTTGTCGCAGTTGATTGCGAGGGTCGAGCGGGGCGAGGAGATCACTATTACCAAACGCGGCATTGCCGTGGCCCGATTGATTCCGCCGGCGGAGCGGCGCGAGCGCGACCCCCGGCAGGCCGCCGCCAGCCTCCGCCGGCTGCGTCAAGGACTCACGCTCAAAGGCGGGTCCTTGCGCAGTCTGATCGCGGAGGGACGGCTTTGAGCGATCTGGTGCTGGATGCGTCGGTGGCTATGTGCTGGTTGTTCGAGGATCAGGCCACGGCCTATACCGATTCCATTCTCGATCGTCTTGCGGGCGGCCAACAGGCGCGCGCCCCGGCGATCTGGCCGTTCGAGATCGGAAACGTTCTGGTGGTCGCCGAACGGCGCAAACTGATTACCCCGGCGCAGAGCGCCGCCTTTCTCGCGGCGACGAGCGAACTCCCGATCCGGACGGCGCATAATGGCGTCGATCGAGCCGTTCGGGAAGTCTTTGAAATCGCGCGGCGTTATCGCCTTTCAGTATACGACGCCAGCTACCTGGAGCTCGCGATGCGCGAGTCGCTGGCGCTGGCGACCGTGGACGAACCGTTGCGCGCCGCCGCGCGGGCGGCCCGCGTCCGGCTCGCATGAGCCGCGGCCGCTTCGTCCAGACCGGGGGGGCGAAAGCGAAAAGCCGGTGGTCGGGAGACGGTCGGATCAGCGGGTGAGGGAACCGGCGGCGACCGTGCGAATCGGACCGGCGTGCGCGGCGTTCCCGCCGGAATCCGCGACCGGACGGGTCGCGCCCGCGCCGCCCCGGGCGAAGGCGGTCGAACCGTCGTGGCCAACATTGAAGTGGCCGCCGAACGACGGTACATGGTCGAGCGCGGCCAGATAGTCGCGCTTGAAGCGATCGAACATCGCGCGCATCCGCGGCGATACGTGGTTATGCACGCCCAGGCTCGCGGTCAGCGGATTGACGTAGCGGCCGTCCTTTTCGATCGCGAAATGGAGATGCGGTCCGGTCGACAGTCCGCTCGAACCAACCCGGCCGATCATCTCGCCCACGCGCACCGACTCACCCCGCCGCAGGTCTGGCGCGATCGCCGACAGATGGCCGTAGATGCTGACCAGGCCGTCGTGATGGTCGATCCGGACGCAGCGGCCCAACTCCCCGCACCATCCCGCCTGCTCGACGCTGCCGTCCGCGACCGCCATCACGGGCGTGCCGTAATGTGTCGCCAGGTCGACGCCGACGTGGGGCCGGTACTCGTGCAGGATCGGATGGTAGCGATGGAAGGTGAAGCCGGAGGAAATATAATTGAATTTGCAGGGAAAGCGCAGCGATTCCGGCTCCAGCGCTTCGCCGTCGGCGTCGTACAGATGGGCCTCGCCGTTGGCGTCGCGGAAGGCGAAGGCGCTGAGCGTCTTGTCGCCGAAATGGATTTGCGCCGCCTCCAGCCCGGTGACCTCGCGGTCCGTGCCGTCGCGGCTGACCCGTTCCTGATAGATCAGCTTCACGTCCGATCCGCGCGGCAATCGATTCAGCGGATGCCGATCGTCGAAGGCGTTGCGCAGCGTCGCCACGATCGGTCGCGGCAGGTCGTGGCGGGCGGCGTCGCGATTGAAGTCCCCGCTCAGTTTGAAGGACACCGCCACCGGCCGGATGACGTAGGTGATCAGCTCCTGCGACATGCGAATCACGCCGTCGCCATAGCTCCGTTCGTGAAACGCGATCCGATCGTCGAAATTATACTTGAGGCCGCGCAGGCTGCCGTCTTCGGGGTCTTTGTAGAGCGTCAGGGCATGGCCGCGGCTCAGGGATCGGCTATAAGCGACGCTGGCAAAGCTGGCGGCCCAGCGGTCGGCTTCCGCCGGTCCCATTCCGGCCTCTTCCAGATAGGACGTGATCGACGCGTTGCGGTCGACCGTGAGCGTAATCACGATCGGATCGGGCGCGGGCCGAACGACAACTGGTTCCTGAGCGTAATCGGGGTCAATTTCCCCGGCGGATTGAGTCAGCAGGCGGCTGGCGGCCAAAGCGGCGTCGTTGCCACGCGGCGCACCCGCCATAAACAACCTGACGGAAGCAATCGTGACAATCAACGCGACCGCGAGGGCGGTGACGACCCGGGGCCACGAGTGACGCTGGATCCCCCAAAGCATCGCGCCCGAGATTATGCTACGAAAGAGGCTTAATCAACCCCGTCGAGTCCGGTTTTCCACAATAAATTCGCGGGGTTTTGGACGCAACGAAAGGCAACGGCTTATTAGTTTGGGTGATATATGGCGATCGCGGCTATCGACCTCGGTAAGCGCCGAATCGGAATCGCGATCAGCAACGATGACGACCACGGCGCGCTGCCGCTCGACGCCATCGAACGGCGCGGCCTGCGTACCGACCTCGCGGCCACGATGCGCTGTCTGGAGGGCCGCGGCGTCAGTCTGATCGTGGTCGGCCTGCCGCTCAATATGGACGGCTCGCGCGGCCCGGCGGCGCGCGCGGCCGAGGATTTCGCCGCGCGGCTGCGGGAGTTCTCGGGCCTGCCGGTCGAGACCTGCGACGAACGGCTGAGCAGCGTCGAGGCGGAAGAGCGCCTGCGCGAATTGCCCGGCCGCCGCGGTCGGCGCAAGGAACGAATCGACGCGCTGGCCGCCGCGATTATCCTGGAACGCTGGCGCGAGGGGCGGCGCGGCGCCCGCGGATGATAAAGACCGGATCGGGCGCCGCGCCGGTTCTGATAAACTAGGCCGTGATGGCGCGAGGGGTCATGATCGGCCTGCTGGTCCTGACGCTTGCGGCGACCGGCGCCGTAAGCGCGATCGATTATTTGGTCTTCAGGCCAACCGGGCCGTTCCATCCGCCCCGCATGGTGACGATCGAACGGGGCGATTCGATGGCGGTCGCGGCGCGCCGGCTGGCGGACGCGGGCGTGGTGCGCAATCGGTTCGCCTTCGTGGTTTATGCCGAACTGACCGGGCGGGCCAACCGGCTGCAGCCGGGAACCTACGCCTTTCACGGCCGCGAGGCGGCGCCGCGCGTCATGGCGCATCTGGTGAATGGCGATTTCGTCGTGATCACGGTGACGATTCCCGAGGGCCTGACGGTCCATCAGATTGGCGAACGGCTGGCGCAGGCGGGTCTGGTCTGCGCCGGGCGATTCGACGCGATGGCGCGCCGCGGCGCGCTGGTCAAGGCGGCGGGGCTGACGCCGCTGGGCGCGGAGGGATTCTTGTTTCCGGCGACCTACCGATTTCCGCCGGACGCCCGTGTCAACGCTATACTGGAGGCGATGCTTGCGCGGTTTTTCGCGAATCTGACGCCCGCCGTGGCGCGGCGGATGTTCGCGCTGGGACTCAGCGAACGCGAGCTGGTGACGCTCGCTTCAATCGTGGAAAAAGAGGCCAAGGCGCCCGGCGAACGACCGCTTATCGCGAGCGTCTTCTATAATCGGCTGCGGCTGGGGATGCCGCTGCAGTCGGACCCCACCGCGCAGTACAATCCGGGGGGCGAAGTCGCGCCGGCGCTGGCCGCCGTGCATCAGGCGTCCCCGTTCAACACCTACGCGATTGCGGGATTGCCGCCGGGGCCGATCGCCAATCCGGGGATGTCATCGATTGACGCGACGCTCTATCCCGCGCATACGGATTACCTGTATTTTGTTGCACGCAATGACGGCACGCATATCTTTTCGCGCTCCTTTGCGGAGCATGAACGAGCGATCGCGGAAGTGAAACGAAGCAACGCGCCAGGTCGCGGGCGCAGCGGCTAACACGGGCGCTGGCGTCCTGAATCGGTCCGGCAGGTGGTAAATCCCGTCGAGTTGATCGGGCTTGCGCGGCGACGCCTCGCGCGTCTGGCGGCGCTGGAGGCCGCGCTTTGTCTGGCGCTGCCGATCGCGCTGACGCTTGCCATGGCGATCAATATCGAATGGGTCGGCGCGACGACCTGGGAACGCTTTGGCTATCTGCTGACCGAAAGCGCCGAGGAGCGCGTCTGCGAGCTGTTGCTCGCGGCGGTCGCGTTCGAATTGATCGTGGCGGCGCTCCTGGGATGGCGCGCCTATCGCAACGCCGACGATTTCGTCGCGACCGCGCGCCGTATCGACGACCGCGCCGACGCCCATCAGGAGGTCCTGACGCTGGCGACGCTGGCCGACCCGGCGCTGGGCGCCGAATCGCGGGCGCGCCGTTCGCCGCTCTTTCCGATGCTGTGGCGGCGGGTGGTCGCCTATCTCGATCTGTTCGAGCCGCGCCGCGAGTTCCCGTTCGACTGGTTGACGCCCGCCAAACGCACCGCGCTCGCCGCGCTCGGAACGATCGCCGTGCTGGCGATCGCAATGACCGTCTTCCTCAAAATTCCGACGCCCGCGGAGCTGGCCGCTCATCGTTTGCGAATCGCGGCGAAGGCGCTCGATAGCGGCGCGGCCGCGCCGTCGGACAAGGAGCTGGCGGCGGCGATGCGCACGCTGGCGCGCGACCTCGAAAATCCGATCCTGCCGCCCGAGCAAAAGCTGGCCGAAATGGCGGCGATGAAGCGTGAGCTGGAGCAGCGCCGAAAAAATCAGACGGGAACCAGCCTCGCGATGAGCGCGGCGGGCAGCGGCTCCGGCGGCGGCGCCGGGCAGGGCAGCGGTTCCGGCAGTGGC
>JAJXYM010000290.1 GCA_021780585.1 Deltaproteobacteria bacterium | reverse complement strand
CCGAATCCGGCGAATATAGTTTGTCGATACAGAATTCCGCGCGATGAGTATTCCCGGACACGTCGACCAGAATATGCCGGAAGATGCGATCGACCAGCCACGGCGGAATATATCCCGCCCCCGGCTCCGGAATCTGGCCGAACGCGATCTCGAGTTCATACAGGCTGTCCGCGCGCGTCTCGTCGATTCGCGGCGCCTGGCTGGTCGGCCCGATGAACATCCCCGAAAACAGGTACGAGAGCGACGGATGATTCAGCCAATAGCCAATCAGGCTGCGCAGCAGATCCGGCCGTCGCAGTATCGGACTGTCGGCGGGCGCCGCCGCGCCCAGCGCGAAATGATTCCCGCCGCCGGTCCCCGTATGGCGTCCGTCGACCATGAATTTTTCCGTCCCCAGCCGGCACGCGCGCGCCTCTTCGTACAGCGCCGTGGTGTTGGCGACCAGCTCCGCCCAATTGCCCGCCGGATGGATATTCACTTCGATCACGCCCGGATCCGGCGTGATGCTGAAATGACTAATCCTTGGATCTTCCGGCGGCGTATAGCCTTCGATTATCACCGGCGTCCGCAGATGCGCCGCGGCGTCCTCGATCGCCGCAATCAGCTCCAGATAGTCCTCGGCCGCGTCCAGCGGCGGCATGAAGACGTACAGTCGCCCGCCGCGCGGCTCGATACAAAGCGCGGTGCGCACGATCCATCCGGCCGATTCGCCCGCCTCCGGCCGCCGATCCCGCTCCGTCGCACGCGCCGCTTCCGGCCCTCTCGGTTGCAGGATCGGATCGTCCGGAGCGATTCGCCGCGGAACCGCCAGCGCGCCCCGGTTCACCATCGGATCGATCCCGAACATCACCGGCGCATCCCCCTCCGCCACCCACGGCAGGCTCGGCAGCGGCAGGCGCAGGCCCACCGGCGAATCCCCCGGCATCAGGTACAGATGGCGGCCGCGCAGCATCCACAGCCCCGTCTGCCACTCGGGGCCGTTGCGTCCGAAACCGCGCTGGATCGGCAGCACGAATCCCGCCGGCGTCTCCAGCCCGCGCTCGAACACCCGCCGCATCCGCTCCCGCTCGGCCGGATCGTCGAGCCGGTTGTCGATCGGATCGACGTTGATCGGCAGCTCGCGCTCGCGCCGCAGATAATGCAGCGGATCCTCGAACGCCGCATTGACGTACGCGGGATCGACCCCGAGCCGCCGCGCCAGCGTCTCGCCGAAGCGCCGCGCCTCGGCCGCGCCGAAACCGTACTCCGCGTTCTCCCGCCCGAGCAGCGCCGGATCGCGCCAGATCGCCACGCCGTCCTTGCGCCAGTAACACGAAAACGCCCATCGCGGCAGTTGTTCGCCCGGATACCATTTGCCCTGCCCGCGATGCATCAGCGGGCCGGTCGCGAACCGCGCCGCCAGCCGTTCGAACAGCCGCTCCGCCAGCAAGCGCTTCGCCGGACTAAGCGCCGTCGTGTTCCATTCCGGCCCCTCCATGTCGTCGATCGAAACGAAGGTCGGCTCGCCGCCCATCGTCAACCGGATCTCGCCCGCGTTGATCTCGGCGTCCACCTGATAGCCGAGCGCCTCGATCCGCGCCCACTGATCGTCGCTGTACGGCTTGGTGACGCGCGGCTCCTCCGCAATCCGCTTCACCCGCATTTCATGCGTGAACTCGACCTCGCACTCGCTCACCATCCCGCTCACCGGCGCCGCCGCGCCCGGCTCCGGCGTCGCGGCCAGCGGAATATGGCCTTCGCCCGCGAACAATCCCGACGTCGGATCCAGCCCAACCCATCCCGCGCCCGGCAGATAGGCCTCGGTCCACGCATGCAGATCGGTGAAGTCGGCGGCCGGACCCTCCGGACCCTCGAGCGGCTTCTGGTCCGGCTTGAGCTGAATCAGATAGCCCGAGACAAACCTCGCCGCCACGCCCAGATTCCGCAGGATTTGCGCGAGCAGCCACGCGCTGTCGCGGCATGATCCGCTGCCCAGCCCCAGCGTCTCCTCGGGCGTCCGCACCCCCGGCTCCATCCGGATCAGATAGCGGATTTCGCCCGCCAGCCGCCGGTTCAGATCCACCAGAAAATCGACCATGCGCCGTTCGCGGCAATCGACCGTTTTCAGATATTCCGCCAGCAGCGGACCCACCGGCGCCGGCTCCAGATAGCCGGCCAGCTCCCGCGCCAGCGATACGTCATATTTGAAGGGATATCGCTCCGCGTCCGGCTCGAGGAAAAAATCGAACGAATTGATCACCCGCAGCTCGGCGACCAGATCCACTTCCACCGAAAACCGCCGCGTTGGATTGGGAATTACCACCCGCGCCAGAAAGTTGCTCTCGGGATCCTGCATCCAGTTCAGGAAATGTTCGCGCGGCTCGATCCTGAGCGACCACGCCGTGATCGGCGTGCGGCAATGCGGGGCCGGTCGCAGCCGGATTATCTGCGGCGAGAGCCGCGCCAGGCGATCATATTGGTAGATGGTCCGATGATGCAGCGCGACGCGAATCGACATGATGTTTCGCGCCGCCGCACCCTTCGCTGTCCGGCCGCGCCGCTATAGTGTGGGCAGCTTGGCTAAGCCAATCAACGTCCCCTCCGCAACCGCCGCCGCGTCCGGCCCGCGCAGCATCGCGCCGGTCATTTTGCGGGCGGATAGCCCGGCGTTAATGGAATCAGTTCGCCCAGAATCGTCGGATACGCGGATGGCGTTTTCACCCGCGAACCGCTTGTCGCCGCCATAGCGACGTTCCGATCCGGATCGCGACTCAGGGTTCGCAAATAACCGTTCGCTTCCGGAGTCCCGATATCCCGCAGGATGCTGATGGCGAACTTCCGCATGATCGGATCGTCGCTTTCGGCCCATCGGATCGCGTCGCTCATCCCGGCGTCACGCGAAATCCCCAGGAAGCGCTCGATCTTGGCCGCCTCCGCCTGCGTGCAGTCGAGATCGCGCGCGTCGGACGGAGCGGGCGTGGGAACGGCTTGCGGCGCTCTGATAACCCGCGCTTCGAGTCCCGGCGGCTGGCTCGTGGATATTTCCGTCGGTTGTGGGGCGGGAGTGGATGCCGGTGCGGCAAGCTGGCGGGTCAGTCCGGCGAGGGTTTCTTTATAGAAGCCCTTGAACCGCGCGCTTACATCCGCGTAACCGGTTCCGTTCCAACCGTAAACCACCGGCCATGTCGCCCAGCAGCGGGCGCCGCCGTAGGGCGCTGCGACGATCGCATCAACAATTAACTCGTATCTGCCGTCCCCGTTAATGTCTTTGATATCATCGTACCAAAACATTCCGGGGGAGGCGAAGTCATAATCATCAATGCCGACGGGGCTTTTATCGAACACTGCAACATCATTGCAGTCCATCGTGCCGCCGCCATCGTAAGAAACAACCAGCGACAATTCTCCCGAGTGGCGCAGGTCAGCGAAATGAAATTCGCACAGCTTGCCATTACCGGGGCTTAAATCAGTATTGCCCCACAGGTTGTTTATGAATTTCCAGACGGCGTCCTTGGGTTCGGCGTTCAGGGCGCGCGCTTGCTTCAGCGACCAATCGGCGGATGCAAGGTCTGGATGAGCAGCGGCCGTTTGCGCGTATGCGCCTGACGCCAGCAGGAACGTCAGAAGTCCGATTATGGCGATAGCTCGATTCTTCATAGTCGCCATTATTCACAGTCCGGCCGCGCCGCTATAGTGTGGGCAGCCTGGCTAAGCCAATCGACATCCCCTCCGCGATCGCCGCGCGGCCGTCGCGCCAGCAATCGTCGAAATTCCACGGATCCGAACCTGGTATGAATTCATGGTCTGCTCGCTCTGGTTGGGGCGTTAGCGCTTTTTAGGTTATAATTGCGGCCAAATTCAGGACATTGTCAATTATTTTGTCTTTCCTTTGCGCATGCGATATACGAATCGTCACCGCGAACTGCCCATGTCCGGCGCCGGTGGGCGCAACGCCACGCCATCGGCTGTCTTCGCGCGGCGATGAATGTATCAACAAGCAGGAAAGATATGCTTGATGTGGGTATTGGCGCGGCTGGAAAGCGCCCGCCGCCGCCGAACTGCTACGAAGTGCGCATCTTGCGGGTCAAAAGATAAATCCCCCGCCAGTAGTTATTTATCTGACTTTCCCAGTGATTAGCCAGTGTGCAAGCTGTCCGAAGGCGACCAAAACGATCGTCTTCGCGGTTTTGACAACGTTCACCTTCGCCGCCTGCGCGCATACGGTGCTGCCGCCGCAGGTGGTAACGCCCGCTCCCGCGGGAACGGCCAAGCTTCCCCTCAAAGTCGCCGTCCTGGCCGATCCATCCCTGACTCTTCACGAACCGCTGGGTTTCTACGAGAAGTTGAATCCCGCTTTAGCTGACGCCCTTCGCGATGCGCTTGCGGCCGGCTTCGCGAATGTTAAAACGGTGGACGACAGGGGATCGGCAAGCGATGCGGATTTGCTCGCGATACCGGCTACGACTGGCTTGCCTTATTTCGCCCTGCGACCCGTAAAGCTGATGGTTACATTTATCGAGCCGAAGACCGGAAAGACGCTCGCCGAAATCTCCTCCGTCAAGCCCCTCGATTTTGATGCGCCAGGGGCTCATGCTCATTTGGGCGCCGACGCCGCTCTACTCGGCGGCGCACTTTTGATTCCTTTTGCGGCTGGGATTTTTTTTGTGGAGCCCACCCTCCAAAGGCACGATTCCGAACGCTTCAACACCGCTTTCAGTCCGGCCTTGGCTGCAATGGCGACCGACATTGCCGCTCAGGCTTCGAAAGATCAGACTATAGAGTCATTGTCGATTCATCCATCGCTTCCGAATCGTTGAGCACTGGCGGCGAGACTCAGCAGCCGGCGGCGCGCCCTTTCCGCCGCCGCGCCGGCGCGCCATAATCAAGCGTTCATCCGCCGCCCGCGTCCGATGATGTTTCACGTGAAACTTCTCGCGCGCGACCGGCGTTTCAGGACGGTTATTTCCGATGCTCCATGACGTTATCGTCGTCGGCGCCGGCCACGCCGGAATCGAGGCCGCCCTCGCCGCCGCCCGCATCGGCGCGCGCACCCTGATGCTCACGCTGAACCTCGACCATATCGGCCAGATGTCCTGTAATCCCGCGATCGGCGGAATCGGCAAGGGCCATCTGGTGCGCGAGATCGACGCGCTCGGCGGCGAGATGGGCGTGGCGATCGACGAAACCGGAATCCAGTTCCGCTTCCTCAATACGCGCAAAGGCCCCGCCGTCCGCGCCCGCCGCGCCCAGGCCGACAAGGCCGCCTATCGCGCCCGGATGAAGCGCGTGCTCGAGTCCACGCCAAATCTGACGATCCGGCAGGCCAGCGTCGAACGTTTGATCGTCGAAGCGGGCCGCGTGCGCGCGGTCGAATCGCAAATCGGCGAATTCTTCGAGGCGCGCGCGGTGATTCTCACCACCGGCACGTTCCTGAAGGGCCTCGTCCATATCGGGATGCGCAACTATCACGCCGGCCGCGCCGGAGACTTCGCCGCGATGGGCCTGTCGGAGAGTCTCGCCGCGCACGGCTTCCGGATCGGCCGGCTCAAGACCGGCACCTGCCCGCGGCTCGACGCCCGCACGATCGATTATTCCGAACTCGAGCCTCAGCCCGGCGACGATCCGCCGCCGCCGTTTTCGTTCCGCACCGAACGAATCACGCGACCGCAGCTTCTCTGCTATCTGACCTGGACCAACGCCCGCACTCACGACATTATCCGCGGCGGACTCGACCGCTCCCCGATGTACTCGGGCGTGATCCAGTCGCGCGGCCCACGCTATTGCCCCTCGGTCGAGGACAAAGTGATGCGCTTCCCCGACAAGGAACGCCATCAGATCTTCCTCGAGCCGGAGGGCCGCGACACCGTCGAGGTCTATCCGAACGGCCTTTCGACCAGCCTGCCGCTCGACGTGCAGCTCGCGATGGTCCATTCGATTCGTGGCCTCGAGCGCGCCGAAATCATGCGGCCCGGCTATGCGATCGAATACGACTTCGCGGATCCGACCCAGCTTCGCGCGACGCTCGAAACCCGGCCGGTCGCGGGCCTTTACTTCGCCGGACAGATCAACGGCACCACCGGCTACGAAGAGGCCGCCGCGCAGGGACTGATCGCCGGAATCAACGCCGCGATGAGCGCGCGCGGCGAGCCGCAGCTCGTCCTCGGCCGCGAGCAGGCCTATATCGGCGTGATGATCGACGATCTGGTGACGCGCGGAATCGGCGGCGAACCCTACCGGATGTTCACCTCGCGCGCCGAATATCGGCTCACGCTGCGCGAGGACAACGCCGACCGCCGTCTGTCGCCGCTCGGCGCACGGCTCGGTCTGCTCGGCGCGGACGCCGCGGCGCGGATCCGTGCGCGCTCGGAGCGCGTCGCCGCCGAAATCGCCCGACTGCGCGAAGCGCTCGTCCCGCCCGACGCCGCCGCCAACGCGATTCTGACGGCGGCCGGTTCGGCGCCGATTCGCGAGGCGGCGCGCGCGCTCGAACTTTTGCGCCGGCCCGAAATCGGCTATCTCGACGCGGCGCGGATGGCGCGGATCGCGCCAACGCTCGATTTCGACCAGGCGGCCGAGCTCGAAATCGAGATCAAATATGAAGGATACGTGCGCCGGCAACATGAGGCCGTCGCGCGCTTCAAACGGTTGGAGGACGCCGCGATTCCCGAATGGGTCGATTTCCAC
>JAJXYM010000151.1 GCA_021780585.1 Deltaproteobacteria bacterium | reverse complement strand
CAGCCTCGGCCAGGTCGCGCCCGGACCGAACATGCTGATGGTGATGGTGATCGGCTACCGGATCGCCGGTGTCGCCGGCGCGGCGGTGGTCACGTTCGCCTTTTTTTTGCCCGATTGCGCACTGACGCTGTTCGCCAACCGGATGTGGCAGCGTTATGCGGATTCGCCGTGGCGTCAGGCCATTCAGCGCGGGATGGCGCCGATCGCGATCGGCCTGATGCTCTCCGGGACGTTCGCAATCGCGCGGCTTTCGATTCACAACGCCGTCAGCTTTGCGGTCGCGGCGGGGAGTCTGGGCGTCCTGATGTGGCGGCGGATCAATCCGGTGATCCTGATCGCGGCCGGAGGATTGATCTATCTCGTTTTCAAAAGCGGTTATTTCGCTTAATCGCGAACCGGCGCGGAATGACGCCGCAGTTTCTCGCGAGGCACGGCCGCTCGGGAAAAGCCCCTGTCGTCATTCGGGGAGTTTGTGAATTTTTTTCGTTTTTCGGTCGAAACTCGAGAAAATTGTCGAGGTAAACTCCACGGAATTTTTTTGATAAATTGAAAATTTCACAAACTCTCAGGATGACGGACCGGGGGCGTCCGCGGCCGGGATGGCCAAGTCGCACCGCGCGTCTCGCGGGCCGTGCGCATTTGCGAGTTCCTCTTATTGGTCATGCCCGGGCTTGACCCGGGCATCCATACCGATGGTTAAGCGACGGACGGATGGATTCTCGGGTCAAGCCCGAGAATGACTGTTTGGAGCCACGCCCGCGCGCGCTTTTGAGATCGATCCGATTGGCGCGCCGACAGGCGCGACGCAAGGAGTCGAGCTGTTTCTGCCGCTGCGCGAACACCGCGGTCAGATCGATTCCTCACAGGCGCGGATCAATCTTTGTCGCCATCGTCAGGCTTCCCCGGCCGCCGCGGCTCCCGCTCGCGGTCGCGCCGCCCCATCCGCAGGTAGTTTAACGAGGCGACAATCAGCCGCCATCCCGAGGGAAATTCGAGGTCGCCGCGCTCGTCCAGCGCCGCCGGATCGATAATCGTTTTGCGCCCGCGATGCCATTGCACGAGCAGCATCCGATGTGCGGTTTGCCGGCCGTTCGCCGGATCGATCGCGAAGTCGCCGAACAGCGTCGTGAGGCGCAGGCGCGCAAGCGCCTCCCGGATGCGCGCCTGGTCGTTCACATCAATCGAGTCGGCTTCACGCAGCGCCGCAAGCGCGATCAACCCGGCCGCGTAGGCTTGCGCCGCCGGATAATCGCAGGCTTCGCCCGCCCGCCGCTCGCGCATCCGGCGCGCGAAGTCGCGCGGCGACGGCCCGATCGCCGGCGTGACGCCATGCTCCTCCTCCCATTGGCTGGGACCGACGATACCGTCGGCCTCCGCGCCAAGGTCCGCGCCAAACCGCGCCACGCCCGCCGCGACGCATCCCAGCACCGGCAGATTCAGGCCCGATTCGATTGCGAAGCGCATCGCCGCAAGGTCGTGATCGTAGCCGCCGGCGCTCAGCATCACGTTGACCCGATTGCGCCTGAGGGCGGGATGGAGCATCGCGGGCGTGGCGGCGGCGTCGAACCGGCCCTGGAATTTCACGCGGAGCCGCACCCCGCGCAACCATGCGACGCGTTCGGCGCAGGCGCGTTCGGCGCCGCCGGCGACGGCGCGCGCAAACGGCGTCGCGGCCGCAACGATCGCGACTCGTTTGCGGCGGAGTTTGAGCGTCGTCAGCAGGCGCACGAACCCGGTCAGATAATCGCTCGCCGGACTGAGCACGCTCACCAGCATGCGCGGATTGCCGTCATGCAGATCGTCGCCCGCGCCGCCGTGATTCAGCATCAGCCGGCCGGCGTCCTCGGCGATGCGTGCGGCCACGCGGGTCAGGCCGGTCGAATACGGGCCGAGGAGAATCGCGGCGCGGCGCTCGACGCATAGCCAGCGGTAGACTTCGCCCACTTGATCGCGCCGGCCGCGATCGTCGCGCAATTCGAGCGCAATCGCGCATCGACGGCCTGTGATTCGTTCCGCCAATCCCGCGTTCGCGTCCGCCTCGAACAGCCTGAGCGCGGCCTCGATTTGGCGGCCCACCGCCTGATATGCGCCACTCAACGGAATTGACGCGGCGATTACGATCGTGCTCATCGGATGGGCGGCGATACGCGTCAGCGGCGCGAGGAATCAGGAAAGCTCGCGACCGCCGACAAACACCGCCTGCAAATTTAGCGTGCGGTCCAAAAGTATAAAATCGGCGCGCATCCGTGATTTAAGCTGGCCGCGATCGCTAAGGCGCAACAGATTTGCGGCGTTGCCGGAAGTGATTTGCTGAACCGCGGGGAGATCCTCGCGACGAAAATCCGGAAACATCCGACGAACCATCTCGAGCATCGTGGCCGCCCCGCCGGCAAGCGTGCCGTCCGGCAGCCGCGCGGCGCCGTCGCGCACCGTAACTCCCTCGCGCGCCCCACCGAAGATCACGCGAGACGAGGCTTCGTCGGCGCCGGCCGGAGCGACCCGGTCAGTCGTCAGGATGATTCCGGCGGGTCCGCGCGCCTGATAGACGATGCGCGCGATGGCGGGGTCGAGATGGGCGCCGTCGGCGATAATCGCGGCGCGCGCCGCGCATTCACGCATCAGCGCGACCCCGGCGGGGCCGGGCGCGCGATGGTGCAACGGGGGCATCGCGTTGAACAGATGCGTGAACATCCGGGCGCCCGCGGCCACGCCGGCGACGGCCTGCGCAAAGGTCGCGTCGGTATGGCCGATCGCAACGGCGACGCCGCGCGCGACGAAACGCCGAATCGCGTCGAGCGCTCCGGGAAGTTCCGGCGCGAGCGTGATCAAACGCGGCGTGCGCAAACCGAGAATCCGCCGCAAGGCCGGCCCGCGCGGTTCGAGCGGAATCGGCGGATGCGCGCCCAGTCGCCGCGGCGAAATAAACGGTCCCTCCAGATGCATCCCGAGGATTGCCGCGCCCGCCGGCTGACTGCCTCCGGTCGTCCGTTCCGCTTCGGCCTGCGCGGCCATCGCCTCGCCGATCGCGCGATCCGCCCGCTCAATGATATCGAGCGGGGCGGTGATAACGGTCGGCAGCCACGCGGTGACGCCTTCGCGGGCGAGCCGCGCCGCCAGCGTCAGCAGATCGCCGGCGCTCGCCGACATCACGTCGATGCCGTAGGCGCCGTTGATCTGGAGGTCGATAAAACCGGGCAGGATATATTCGTTCGCGCGGCCGCGCGCCGGTTTAAGCTCACGGATCCGCCGGGCGTAGCCAATCGTCGCTGGACCGGGAGGCGGAAACGGCGCGATCGCGCGAATCCGCCGCAGGACCGAAGAGGTCCCGCTAATGGACACGGAAGCGCTCGGCGAGAAGTCGCGAAAAGCGCGGCAGATAGATCAAGTCGAAGGTGTCGTCCTTGCCAGGGAACATCGCGACCGCCGCCGCCTTGAGCGCGCGCACATGGTCCCAGGCCTGATCGAGCGTCATCGAGTCGTCCTGCGCAATCGTGGCGAAGGTGAGTTCGACGAGAAAACGCAGCCGGCGGATCATCCGGTTTTCGTGCGCGATGCGCGCGGTTCGGTCGTCGTCGCTGATGGCCATCCGGTTACGGTTCGCGCGAAGTTGATCCGCCGGTTAGTATAACTGATTTTCCCGTCGGCCGCGCGACACGAATTTCGCGCTCGGCCGGCCGAGGCGGCTTGTTTTAGGCGACACGCGATGGCACTTTCGAACGGTCCGATGCAGTCCCGGCTCAAAGGCAGCTTCATTTATCTGGCCAACGCGGTCAACGACCTGCGCGGCAACTGGCGCACGCTCGCGCTGGTGCTGGGGCCGGCGGTCGTGCTGGCGGCGCTCTGCCTGTTGCCGGAAGCGATCAACCTGCAGCATCAGCTTGCCCAGCATTTTCAGCCCGGCGTGCGCAGCGTCGCGATGACGCCGGCGCAGACGCCCTATGCGCCGGCCGCGGCCGACGCCGTCCCGTTGTTCGGGCCGTGGGCGATGCGGCTGTTCAAGGCCGCCTTCGTGGTGCTGACGCTGGTCGGGAATCTGCTGGTGCTATGCGCGATTCGGCGGATTCAGGAGACCAAAAGCGCGCCCGGCGGTCTGGAAGAGGCGCTGGCGGTATATCGCGAAGCGGCGGCGATCGCGCCCGCCTACGCCTGGGTCGCGATACTACAGCTTGCCGTGCCGTCGTTGGCCTTCGCGCTGCTGCCGGTCGATATCGTCGTCGGACAATGGTGGCTGGCGGCGCTTATCTACGTGGCGATGGTCACGCTGATGGTGTTCGGCGCGCTGCTTTATCTGTGGCTCTATTTTGCGCCGTATGCATTGATTTTCGACGGTCAGCACAGCTTTCACGCGCTGCTCTTCAGCCGGGACCTGCTGCGCAAGCGCTTTTATCGCGCCACGACACGAATTGTCGTTTTTCTGGCGGTATGGTCGGGCTATAACTCCTGGGCGGCGATTTTCTTCGTCGCGGTCAGCCTGATCGTCGGGCCGGTGGCGATGCTGACCGGGCTGTCGTGGGGCGCGCTGATTCTAATCGACCTTGCGTTGGTCGCGGCGAACTTCGCGACCAACGCCTTCTTCACGGCGGCGGGTGTGCGGATGTATCAGGACCTGAAGGCGCTCGCGACCGCGGGCGTCGAAACTCCGGGCGTCGCGAACCCGCCGGCGCCGGCCGCCGACGCATCCGTGTAGAGGCGTCCGGCGACCGATGGTTGTCCGAGCCCTGCGGTTAGGGCGCGATCCGGCTTGAGCCAAATTCGTCCCGGTCGCGTTATCCGCCGATAATTCCACTAAACATTGGCGGCAAGTCGCGCCAACGCCCGCACCGTGACCTGCAGCGGCGGCAATCCAACCGCGGGCAATGAGCGCAACTCGCCCATCAGACGCTCGACCTCACCGGCGCGCCGCTCGCGCCCTTTCGCGATCCGGTCGGCGAGCGGCGCGGTCGCCGCTTCGGCGCCGTCGAGGATCGACCGGCATAGCTGACTGCGCGCCCAGACCATCTCGTTGGCCAGGTCGCGGGCGGCCCGCCGCTCCCAGCGGTCCTCGCTGCTGAGCGATTCGATCGCGCGTTCGATACGCGCGAATTCGATTCGTTCGCTGAGCGCGAAGTAGGCGCGCGCGACTTCGGCCGGCTCTCGTCCGGTCTCGAAGGCGAGACTCAGGACATTCAGCAGATGGTCGGCGAATTCGAGCCGGGCGAGTTCATGGGCGAGCCGTTCCTGCTGGACCGCGGCGCGCAGCTCGCGATACGAGCGTTCGAAGCGTTCGCGTTCGCCGCCGGCGAGCAGGTCCTCGAATTCCCCGGCAAGCACCGGCAGCGCGGAGCCGTAGCGGGCGACGGTCGCGCCGATCGGCGCGGCTCCGCCAGCGTGCGCAACCGCCCATCCGCAGGCCCGCAGCGCCACGCGTTCGAGGCCGAGGAACGCGCCGACTTCCGCCTCCGCGCCGAGCGCCGCGGCGTCGGCCTTGAGTTCCAGCGCGCGCGCGCGGAGATCCAGCACGCCCGACGCGATCAGCCACGCGCGCATCGCCTCTTCGGCGTCGATTCCGTAATCGCGGGCCAGGTTGAAGATAAAGACCGATCCGGTCAGATCGACCAGTTCGTTGACCGCGCGGGTCGCGACCAGTTCGCGGCGCAAGCCGTGGGCGGGAATCGCGCCCGCGAACTCCCGCGCGATCGACGCGGGAAAATAGGGATGCAGGAAACGCTCGACGAGATAGGAATCGTCGACCAGCGCGCTATGCTCGATCCGCCGGGTGAGATCGATTTTGGTAAAGGCAGTGACCAGCGCCAGCTCGGGCCGCGTGAGTCCGGGATAGCGCGAGCGCCGATCGCGCAGATCCTCATGCGACGGCAGCGCCCATTCGTCGCGGCGCGCCACGCCGCGCTGTTCGAGGGCGGTCAGATGGTCGCGCCAGGCATGGACGCCGGCGCGGCTGCGAAGCTGCTCCAGGCTCAGGGAGAGCGCCTGATCGCGATTATCGGCAAGCACGCTCTCGGCGACTTCGTCGACGGCCGCGGCGAGCCGGCGATT
The DNA here is from genome assembly GCA_021780585.1 of Deltaproteobacteria bacterium. Lineage (GTDB taxonomy): Bacteria > Desulfobacterota > Binatia > Binatales > Binataceae > JADMIL01. The sequence goes on along the minus strand of JAJXYM010000151.1, from coordinate 677 downwards.
GCGCTCCTCGGCGGTGAGCGCGCCGCGCGCCATCAGCGGAGCGAGCAAAATTTTGAGGTTCACCTCGTGGTCGGAGGTATCGACGCCGGCCGAGTTGTCGATCGCGTCGGTGTTGATCCGGCCGCCGGCCAGCGCGTACTCGATGCGGGCGCGCTGGGTGAAACCGAGATTGCCGCCCTCGACCACAATCTTGCAGCGCAGCTCCGCGGCCGTGATCCGCACGTTGTCGTTGGCGTGATCGCCGGCTTCGGCGTCGCTCTCGTCGCTGGCGCGGACGTACGTGCCAATTCCGCCGTTGTAGAGCATATCGGCGGGTGCGCGCAGAATCGCTTGAACGAGGCTGTCGGCGTCGATTTCGGCGGAATCGCAGGCGAGCGCGCGGCGCGCCTCGGCGCTCAACGCGATCCGTTTTTGGCCGCGCTTGTAGACCCCGCCGCCCGCGCTGATCAGCGCCGCATTGTAATCGCTCCATTGCGAATTGGGCTGGTCATAGAGCCGCTGGCGCTCGGCGAAGGCGCGCTTCGGCTCCGGATCGGGGTCGATGAAGATATGGCGATGGTCGAAGGCGGCGATCAGCTTGACGTTATCCGATCGTAGCAGACCGTTGCCAAAAACGTCGCCGGACATGTCGCCGATCCCGACGATCGTGATCGGCGCTCCGTGCCGCGAGATCGGAA
>JAJXYM010000188.1 GCA_021780585.1 Deltaproteobacteria bacterium | reverse complement strand
CGACCTGCGCCATAATAAACAGCGAGATCAGGATTGAGCCGAGTCGCGGCGTGCGGAGAGCTAGGCGGCGCATCGTCGCATGAATTAAGCATCGCGGCGCGCTTCAGAACAGAGCGCCGGTGTCCCGCGGCAGCGACGAGACCGGCGCCGGCCCCGCGTTCGCGAAGCGCAACGTGGCGACATACGCCAGCGCAAGGGCGGCAAAAGCGCCCTCCGTCAGCGGCGAGCGAAGCGTATGGCCGTTGATCCAAAGCGCGGCGGACCTCAGACCGGTCGCATAGGAGGACGTGACGACGCTCCCAATCGCGAGCCAGACTACCGTCGCCGGACATCGCCCGGCGGCGGACGCCGCGGCGATCTGATGGAACGGCAGCAGCAGCAGCACGAAATAGTGAACCCAGGTTACCGGGGAAACCAGCAGCATCACGGTGATCCAGAGACAAAATGCGCGCGCATCCGAATCGCGATCCGCCGGCTGGCGCAGCGTCGCGCGGACCGCGAGGGCGATCACGCCCAGTTGCGCCATCAGCACCGTGAGCGCGCGAACACGGTCAAGACGCGGACCGAGATCGGGTCCGAAAATATACCGGAAACCGCGCGTGATAAACGGGAGCAAACTCGCATTCACGGGAAGATTGACGCTGATGTCGGCGATATTGGCGGGAGCGTGCAGCACGAAGCGGATGAAACAAGCGAACATCGGCCAGCCGAGAGCCGCCAGCGTGATCAGCTCGATAACGGCCACGCCGAGCGCGCCGAAAAATAATGCGCGCCAGCGGCGCTTGAGAATCAGATAGGCGCCCATCACGAAGGGAAAGGCGCGCAGGGTCCCGGCAAGCGCAAAGGCGAGGCCCGCGCGTCCGTCGTTGCCGCGCTTGAGCGCGCGCATCATTACGACGAACAGCGGCAGCAGAATGAACTGGGCCTGCGACTCGATTATATGCTCTGAAACCGGCGTGTAGAGGAGCATCAACGCGCCGAACACCTGGGCTTGCGCGCGGTCGAGCGCCGAATCCTGATCGCCCAGCATCAGGCCCGCAGCGACCACGAAGGACGCGGCGGAAAGCGCAAACCAGCACCAGAAAGCGGCGCGCGGCGGCAACATCGCCAACGGTTCGAACAGCATCAGAAACGTCGGCGTCGAGGTCGTGTGGATGTTCCAGGCGAGCGTGAGATGGAATTGCGCCGCGATCGCGCTGAGGTCGTCGAGGTAGGGATTCAAGCCGCGGCGCATCGCGACCGCGCTCGAGTAAAAGATGCTGAAATCGCGGCGCGTCGCGCTCTGTGGCAGGAGGTAAAGACGCTTCGCAATGACGCCCAGCGCCGCCAGCCAGAACATCGCGCGCATCCACGGCTGGGTAATCGCGACGGCGAGACGTTCGCCGAAAGTTGAACGCGAGTAATCCGCGACGGCGCCGGCCGGACGATCGGGCGGCGAATTCGGTCCAGATTCTGGAGTTCCGCGGGTTCCCCCGGCCGGCGAAGTGACCATGGCGCGCAGGCTAACATCGCCGCGCGCTGATCGTAATCCCGCCGCGGCGCGCTGACGCCGCATCTGTCATGGCCGGGCCTGACCCGGCCATCCGGATGATCACGCGGGCGGCGCTTGCTGCGAATCAGCCGCGGCCGGAGCGTCCGGCGATCGCGCGAATCGCGCGGACGCGCGCGGCCAGCGCGGGATTTTCGGCGGCGTGTTCGAGCGGAAAAGGAAAACGCCATTTCCAGTTGCCGGCATCGACCGTGCCGGGCACGTTGACGCGCGCGTCCCATCCGAACAGATCCTGAATCGGCACGATCGCGAGACACGAGCCGGCCTGATAGAGCGAATCGAGGATGGCGAGAATGGCGCGATCGTCGAGCTCCGGCGCGGCCGCGTCGAGGCCCGCCGCCGCGCCAAGCATCGCGACGAACGCCGCGCGCTCATCGGCAGGCGTGGCGCGCCACCATTCGACGATCGTTTCCGTATCGTGAGTGCCGGTCGCGGCGACGGAAAGTCCGGGATAGCGCGCGGGCGGGATGAAGGGCTGGCCGGTTTCGTCCCATTCGCGTTCCCAGCGCATCACCTTGTACCCCGGCAGCTCCAGCGCGGCGAGCGAGCGGCGCACGAAGGGTGGAATCACGCCGAGGTCTTCGGCCAGCAACTCCATCGCGCCGGCCTCCGCGCGAATCACGCGCAGAATTTCTTCGCCCTGCGCGAGCTGGGCGGGCGGATCGGGCGGATCGAAGTCGCCCGGCGCTTCGGGCTCGGCCCCGAAGCCGTAGGTGCGATACAGGCCAACGACGTGATCGATGCGCAGCAGGTCGAAGAGCTGGCGGGCGCGGCGGGTGCGCGTGCGAATAAGCCTGAAACCGCCGCGGCGCATCGCCTCCCACGCCGGCATCGGCAGACCCCAGCGCTGACCGACGGCGGAAAAAGCGTCGGGCGGCGCGCCGACCGTGCGGGTCAAATCGAACATTGATTGATTGGCCCAGACTTCGGCGCTTTCGCGGCAGGGCGAGAAGGCCAGATCGCCGCCGAGCGTGACGCCGCGCGCGGCGAGCGCCTGGCGCATCGCGCGCCATTGGCGCCAGGCGACGTACTGAACATACGAATAGTAGGCAATCTCCCCCGACAGATCGCGCGCGGCGGAGGCGATCGCGCGGGGATCGCGCGCCGCCAGCCCGTCCGGCCACGATTCCCATGGCGCCCAGCGCAAGCGCTCCTTGAGGGCGCGGAACAGGGCGTAGTCGGGCAGCCAATCGCGTTCGGCGTGGACAAAGGCGTCGAGGTCGGCGCGGTCGCGATCGCTGGCGCGGGCCTGGAAATGGTTGAACGAACGGCGCAGCAGGTCGAGCCGGGCGGCGCGCAGACGGATCGGGTCGGGCGGATCGCCGGGGCCCGCCGTCTCGCGGGCGCGGGCGATCGCGGCGGGTCCGACGCCCGGCAGCGCCGCCGCGGCGATATAGAGCGGGTCGATCGCGAGCACGCTCATCGCACTGTACGGGCTGGTTTCGCCGGGCGCGGTCTCATCGACCGGCAGCAACTGGATCATCCGATGGCCCATCGCGAGCGCGAGCTCGGCCATCGGATAAAGCCCGGCGATTTCGCCGCGCCCGAGATCGCCGGCGGAGCGGGTCGAAAAGAGCGGAATCAGAATCGCGGCGCCGCGCTTCACGACGGTAACGGCGAATCGGACACGGCGGTCATCGAACGAATAAGGCTCCGGCGCTCACAACGCGGCGACAATGGCGCCGGGCGCGGCGCGATGCGGTCGAAGTCTCCACGCGCTTCGAGCGTAGCCGACCGCGCGGCGCAAGACTATCGCGGTCGAGGCGTGAAACCGCGCCGCGCGGCGCGCGATTCAGGCGGTGGTCCAGCCGCCGTTGGGACTGATCACCTGGCCGACCATGAACTTGGCGTCGTCGGAAGCGAGATAGAGCGCGGCGGCGGCGATATCGCCCGGCTCGCCCATCCGGCCCAGGGGGGTGTTGGCGATCACCCACGCGCGCGCCTCGGGTTCCAGCGGCGCGGTCATCGGTGTTTCGATAAAGCCCGGCGCGATCGCGTTGACGATCACGCCGTGTTTGGCGACTTCGAGCGCGACCGATTTGGTGAAACCGATGATTCCGGCCTTGGCCGCGCAATAGTTGGAGACGAACGGCAGTCCCGCCGTGCCGGCGATCGAGCCTTGATTGACGATATGGCCGGAGCGCTTCGGGATCATCACCTTGAGCGCTTCACGAGTGCAGTAGAAGGTGGCGTCGAGATGCGTCGCGAGCATCTTGTGCCAGTCGTCGTCGGTCAGATCGGTCGTGCCGAGCAATTCGGTGGTTTCGCGGGTGCGGCCGATTCCGGCGTTGTTGATCAGCACGTCGATCGTGCCGAAGGCGGCGAGGAAATCGCCGAACATCTTGCGCACCGCCGCGCTGCTGGAGACGTCGGCGACGAACGGACGGGCGACGCCGCCGGCGCGTTCGATTTCGGTGACGACATTCTGCGCCGCTTCGGGCCGGAGGTCATTTACGCCGATTTTCGCCCCTTCGCGCGCAAACAGCAGGCCCATCTCGCGGCCGAGGCCGGAACCGGCCCCGGTGATCAAGACAATCTTGTCCTTCAGCTTCATCGTCACCCCAATTTTCCCCGCCGGACGCGCGTGCGCGCGCCGGATTTATTGATTCGGCGTTTTCGCTTTGGCTTCCCTGAGCTGGCGCTTCCAATCGAGCAGACGCGCCTGTGCTCCGGCCGCCTCGGCTTCCGCAATCATGCCTTTCTTCTGGTAGAACATGCTCAGGTTGGTGAAGGCAAGGATGTCGTCCGGAGCCTTTTCGACGTAACGTTTCGTCACCTCGATCGCGGCGTCGATATCGCCCCTGGCCTGATGGCACATCGCGAGGCCGGTGAAGGCGTCGCCGTAAGCGGGGTCGGCTTCGAGCGCGCTCGTGTAAAGCGCGATCGCCTGGTCGTAATTGCCGTCGGCGTAAGCGTCGACCGCCGCGTCGCAGCGGTCTTCGGCGGTACGCCGGGCGTCATTCGATGCGGACATCGCGGGACCTCATGATGGGCGGCGGCGCGAATCGCGGATAGCGGCGCCGCGGCGCTCTTCTATATACTACGGATTCGGGACGGGGAAGATTCATCGGGACGCGCCCGCGATCGCGGGCGCCGGATGCGCGCGATGCTGCTGGAAGAGGAAATCTACGAAGTTCTGTGCGATTGCTATGATCCGGAAATTCCTCTCAACGTCGTCGACCTGGGACTGATTTACGGCGTCACGCTCGACGGCGACACCGTGAACGTGCGGATGACGCTGACGGCGCCGGGCTGCTCGATGGGTTCGATGATCGCGACGACAATCGAGGACCGGCTGCTCGGCCTGCCCGATTGTAATCGCGCGAACGTCGAAATCGTCTGGGAGCCGCCGTGGACGCCCGCGCGCATCAGCGCGGCCGGGCGCAAGCAACTCGGCCTCGACGACTGACCCGGATACTCGCGCGCATTCGCCGCGCGATGTCGCTCGCGAGCCCATCGCCGCTCAGGGATCGAACAACACGCCCGGATTGAGGATGGCGCGCGGATCGAGCGCGCGTTTGGCGGCCTTGAGCGCCGTCGCGAAACCGTCGGGACGCTGGCGGTCGTACCATGGGCGATGGTCGCGGCCGACCGCGTGATGATGCGTGATCGTGCCGCCGAGCGCGATTAGTTCGTCCGAGACCGCGCGCTTGATCTCCGCCCACTGTTCGAGTTCGGAGCCGCGCCGGCCGGGCGCGAGAATCGTGTAATACGGCGCCGGCCCGTCGGGATAGGCGTGCGTGAAGCGCACCGTGACGGTCCCCTTGCCGCATACGCGCTGGACCGCGTCGCGCGCGGTCGCCATCAGGCGCGCATTAAATTCCGGGAATCGGTCCCAGGTGATCGCGGTTTCAAAGGTCTCGCTGACCATGCCCATCGCGACCACGGTGTCGCGCAGGTAGGGCGCGTTGAGGAAGGCATTGCGCCACGCTCCGGCCGCGCCCTCATGGGTCGCGTCGGCGTCGGCGCGGGTGCGATCCGCGCCGGCGGGAATCGCGCCGCCATGGTCGGCGCAGCATTCCAGCGCCCGCTTCATCCATGGTTCCAGCGGATGGTCGGCGGATTCGAAAGCGAGCACAAGCACGGCCGCCTCGCCCTGGTTGGCGCCGGCGTTGGCGGCCTCGCCGGGATCGAGCAGGCGGCAGTTCGCGGGATAGAGGCCGGCCTGCGAAATCGCGCGGACCGCTTTCGCGCCGGTGGCGAAATCGGCGAACGGAATCGAGGCGCCGGCGCGGAATTTCGGCCGGTCCTGCAGGCGCATCCACGCCTCGGTGATAATTCCGAGCGTGCCTTCGGAGCCGATAAACATGCGGTCGGGACTCGGCCCGGCGCCCGAACCGGGCAGTCGGCGCGATTCGATCGTTCCCGCCGGCGTGATCACGCGCAGGGATTCGACGAAATCGTCGATATGGGTGTAGAGCGTCGCGAAATGGCCGCCCGAGCGCGTCGCGATCCATCCGCCGAGCGACGAGAATTCGAACGATTGCGGAAAATGGCGCAGCGTCAGGCCGTGCGGGCGCAATTGATCCTCGAGCGCCGGTCCGAGCGCGCCCGCCTGAATCCGCGCGGCGCGCGACGCGCGATCGATTTCCAGCACACGGTTCAGATGCGCGAGATCGATCGACACCGAGCCGCGATAGTCGCCTTGCGCGGGCGGCTCGACTCCGCCGACGACGCTCGAACCGCCGCCGTACGGGGCGGCGGCGAGCCGTTCGCGATCGCACCATTCCAAAACCGCGCTCAGCTCCCGCTCGTCGCGCGGAAACGCCACCACGTCGAACGGATTGCGATAATCGCGGCGGAACGCGCGCACGATATCGCTGAAGCTTTTGCCGTAGCTGTGGCCCGCACGGTCATAGACGCTCGTCGAGCAAATCGCGGCGAGGGCGTCGGGCGGCTTGACCCGCGGCGCGCGCAGCTTCAGTTCCGCCTCGGTCGGCGCGGGCGTAATTTCGAAGCCGCCCAGATCGAACCGCTTCGCCATCCGTTCCGCCAGATGACGCTGCTGTTCGGGATTAGGCCCCTGGTCCTCGTAGCCCCATCCCCAGAATTTTCGCCTGCGCTCAGCCATCGCGATACGCTCCTTGCGGCCCGACAGATCCGACCGATCGCCGCAATTGTGCGCCCGGCGGCGCGAAGTCGGCAAGCCGCGCGCGACCCCGGGACG
>JAJXYM010000447.1 GCA_021780585.1 Deltaproteobacteria bacterium | reverse complement strand
GGTCTTCATGTCGAACGCCGGCGCCAACTGGGATAACGCCAAGAAGAAGGTCGAGGACGGCTTCCTTGGCGGCAAAGGCACCGACGTTCATAAGGCGACCGTCGTTGGCGACACCGTCGGCGATCCTTTCAAGGACACTGCCGGCCCCGCCCTCAACCCGATGATCAAGGTGATGAACCTGGTCGGCATTCTCGCCGCGCCCTTCACCACGACCGAGGTCGGCACGCTGAGCGCCACCAGTATTGCCGTTACGATCCTCGCCCTGGTCGCGCTGTCAGTCGCCGTGATCCTGTCGAAACGCGGATCGATCGCCGAGGAGGGCGCCGGAGGCGGCCAAGCCAAAGCGGCGGCCTGACCGCGCTCGATCGTCAGCTTATGCGACGGCCGGAGGTCCCAACGGACCTCCGGCCGTTTTTTATCCCGCGCCGCCTGTCCACGCTGTCGGATCCCATCCGGCTGCTAACATCCGGTGAGCGTCACCATCCTGTTTGTCACCGGGACGGCCATCTAGCCGCACTCGGCGCGAACGTTCTCGCCCACGCCCGGCGCGCATCGCGCGACCTGTGGAAGATCGTCACCAGGTGTGGCATCGGCGCAACGCCGCGACGACGCCTCGCACGATTTTGCGACCCACCAGGTCGAATATCCCTAGGAATTATTAATTGCGAAGTTTGGCACGAAACACGCTACTGTTCTCGGTCAAGCGAATCTAAAACATCATTGCCGCAACGATGGAGAGCAAGCCCATGAATTTGTCGCAATTTGGCCGCAATGGCCCGTTTATCAGCAATCAGGACGGCAAACTCGTGTTTGTGGCGACCCCCGGCGCGCGCTTCGCCTATGTCCTGCCGAGCGCCGCGCAAGCCGATCGGCTGAGCGCAATCAGCCGCAAATGGGGCGTCGCGGAAATCGCCGCGATTTTGATTTTGGCGTCCGTTACGCTGCGTCCGATGGGACCGCTCGCGACGCTCGCGATTACGGTCGCCGTGTTGCTTGGTTCGACGCTGGCTTATCGTTTCGTCGTGGGGCGGATGCTTGCCGGTTGCGAGCGGGTCGCCCGGAGCGGGCTGTCAATGGCGGATGCGATCACTGGCGTCGAACGGACGCTCGGAATCGCGGCGCGCGCCACGCATCCGGCTTTCTTCTGGTTCAGCGGCGTGCTTTCAACCGGTCTGCTGACCGCCTCGATCGTTTTCCTGCACGACGCTCATTCGCGCAATCAGGTGCTGGCTGGGCTTATCGGCGCGGCCGTCTTGATCTCCGCGGCGCTGGCGAGCGCGTGGATGCTTGCGGAGCGGCGGCAGACCGCGGCGGTGGGACGGCGGACGACGCTGACGCACCGTCGCGCGTCAATTTAACCCGGGGTCTCGGCCGAACGGCCGATCACTCCGGCGTCCGGGGGCCGATCGCGAGCAGCGCGCGCACTTTAGCGGAAAGATCCGGCGCGCGCGCCACATCGGTGATAATCGCGGCCGCGTCGGCCCCGGCCGCCAGTACCGCCGGCATCGTGGCCTCGCTAATTCCGCCGATCGCAACGATTGGAATCCGCACCGCCGCCCGCACCGCGCGCAAGCGCTCAAGGCCCTGCGCGTCGGCGACATTCTTGAGGCCGCCCGAATAAATCGCGCCGAAACCGATATAATCCGCCCCCTCGGCTTCCGCCGCCCGCGCCTGCTCCACGCTATGGGTCGAAACGCCGACGATCCGCTCCGCGCCGACGATCGCCCGCGCCGCCGCGACCGGCAGATCGTCCTGGCCGACATGCACGCCGTCCGCCTCGGCCAGCCGCGCAATATCCGCCCGGTCGTTGACGATCAGCAGCGCGTCGCGTGCGCGGCATAGCTGGACGATCGCCCGCGCCGCCAGCAGAAATTCGCGGCTCGACGCGTCCTTGAGCCGAAGCTGCAGGAGGCGCGCGCCCGCTTCGATCAGGCTCTTCGCGAGCGCGACCGGCTCGTGTCCGCCCGCCGGATCGACCATCGCGTAATATGCCGATGACAGCTTCATGGTTGCGGCGGCGGTTTTTGCGGCACGATCCGATGCTCCGTCAGCTTTTTGCGCAGGGTGTTGCGATTCAGCCCCAAAATCCGCGCGGCGTGCACCTGATTGCCGCCGGCGCGCTCAAGCGCCTGCTCGATCAGCGGCTTCTCCACCTCCGCGACCAGCTTCTGGTAGAGGTCGCGCGGCTCGGCGCCGTCCTCCTCGAGCATCTCGGCGATGCGCCGGGCGATCAACTCGCCAAGCGGCGCGCCGCTGTCGGCCGCCGCCGGATGGGGCCGCGCGCCGCCCCGGCCCAGTTCGATATCATCGGCGCGGATCGTGTTGCTGGGCGCAAGCAACGCCGCGCGCAGCACCGTGTTTTCCAGTTCGCGGACATTGCCGGGCCAATCGTAGGCGAGCAGCCGGGCGCGCGCTTCCGGGCTGATATAGCGGGCGTTGGCGCCCATCTCGCGGGCCGCCTTGCTGGCGAAATAGTCCGTCAGCTCGGCGATATCCTCGCGCCGCTCGCGCAGCGACGGCAGATCGATCGGAATCACGCGCAGCCGGAAATAGAGGTCCTCGCGGAATTTCTTCGCCACGACCGCCGCCTCCAGATCCTGATTCGTCGCCGCGATAATCCGCGCCTGCATCCGGAGCGTTTCGAAGCCGCCAACGCGCGCGAATTCGCGCTCCTGCAACACCCGCAGCAGTTTCGGCTGCAGCTCGATCGGCAGATCGCCGATTTCGTCGAGAAACAGCGTGCCGCCCGCCGCCTGCTCGAACTTGCCGGCGCGCCGCTCGGTTGCGCCGGTGAATGCGCCCCGCTCATGCCCGAACAGCTCGCTTTCGAGCAGACCATGAGGAATCGCCGAGCAATTCACGGCAATAAACGGTCCGCGCCAACGCGGCGACTTGAAATGAATCGCGCGCGCCACCAGCTCCTTGCCGGTGCCGCTTTCGCCGCGCAGTAGCACGGTCGCGTCGTTGTTCACCACCCGGCCGATCAGCTTGTAGACCTCCTGCATCGCCGGACTGCGGCCGATAATCTCGCCGCCCACCAACTGGCGGTTGACTTCGTCCTTGAGCCGCGTCAGATCGGCCGTCTGCGCCGCGATTTCCACCGCCCGCGCGACCGCGGCAGCCACGAGGTCGAGATTCTCGAACGGCTTGGTCAGGTAGTCGTGCGCCCCGCGCTTCATCGCCTCGACCGCGTTGTTCATCGTGCTCGCCGCGGTGATCACGATAATCAGCGCGCGGGCGCCCTGGGTGCGCGCCTCGCTCAAGACCTCGAGTCCGCCCGCGCCGGGCATCATGATATCCAGCAGGGCGACCTCATGGCGGTTGGCCAAAAGCGCCGCCAGCGCGGATTGACTGTCGGCGGCCTCCTCGACGCGATAGCCCGCGGCCTCCAGCCGATGACGCAAAACCAGCCGGATCGCGGGATCGTCGTCGGCGATCAGCACCGACGCCCGCGGCGTTTCGGAAGCGGATTCGATCGGGTTCTGTTCTTCGCTGGACATCGCGGTGGGCGCGAAACGCTCGTTATCCTCCAAAGCCGATATTACTCCTCATAAGAACGCATCGGCATGCCAACGATGCAAGCCGCGTCGCGTTCGACGTTCAATCCGGTCCGATCGGCAGCGTTACGCAGAAAGTCATGCCGGGCCGCGCCGCGCCGCCGCCGGCCGCGTCCGTTTCGTCCGTATTGCGCCCCGTTTGACCGTCCGCGACGGTCGCCCCGGTCGTTCCGTCCGCCGTTGCGCGGCGCGGCCGGATTCCGCCCCGTTCGGCCCATAGCTTGCCGCCATGGAGCGCAACGATCCGCTGGCTGAGCACCAGACCAAGGCCGGTTCCAGAGGGCTTGGTGGTGAAAAACGGCGTAAATAGCTGTTTCAATTCGCCCGCGGTCATGCCCTTGCCGGTGTCGGCGATTTCGACCCGCAGATACTGCCGGCGCCGGCCGTGCGAGCTCAGCCGAAACTGTGTTTCGATCGCTGTGCGCAAGCGAATCGCGCCGCGCGGCGCGCGCGCCGATCGGCGGGATTCGTTATCGGCGCCCCGGCGCGACGCCGCTCCCGCCGGACCCATCGCCGGACCGTCCCCATGAGCGGCGTCGACCGCCTCGCAGGCGTTGCGAATCAGGTTGAGAAAGACCCGCTCCAGCGCCGCCGCGTCGCCATGCACCTCAGGCAGGCTGGGGTCGAAGTCCTGCTCGATCACAATGCCGTTGATCACCGGATGATCGCCGCCCGGGAACATCCCGGCCATCCGCAACGCCTGATGGAGCACCTGATGGATATTGACCGGCGTGCGCTTGAGCCGCTGCGGATTCGAAACCGCCAGCACCTGCTCGACCAGCGCGGTAATCCGGTTGACGCCGTCCAGGATCAAGCCGCAATACTGCTGGGCGCGCGCGTCTGCCGGGAACATCGCGCCGAGCAGCTCGGCGGCGCCCTTGATTCCCGTCAACGGATTTTTGACCTCATGCGCGAGCCCGGCCGGCGACAGCCGCAAGATGTTTTCGCCCGCGTCGAAGGCCTGCTCGGCGCTTTTCTGATGCGACAGATCGTGAAACAGGACGATCGCGCCGGCGAGGCTTCCGGCCGCGTCGATCAGCGGCGAGACCTCCGCGCGCACCGCCAGCGACCGCCGCTCGAGCGCCAGGGTCGCCTCAGGATTGTCGAGGGTTTGCCCATTTTCCAGGCAATCGTCGACCATCCGTTCGAGCCATTCGTTGCGCCGTAGCAGCTTGCCGAGCAGCGACCGGCCCACCCGCGACGCCTCGAGCATCGCTTCGGCCGCGGCATTGACGGCGATCGGCTCACCGGTCGGGGTAAGCGCGATTACGGCGTCGCTCAGGTTGTCGAGTATTTCGCGCCAAAGCTCCACGCGGATCTGCGCATCAGCCGGATTTCCAATCAGGGTAGCATACCCGCGCCGGCCAGCTAAGGAAGCTCCGCACAAATCAGATTGTTATTCTGAACGGAGTCGCGCAGTGAAGAATCCCGGGAGTCTTCGCCGCGCTCGGAATGACAGGATGGGCCTTTGCAGAAGCTGCCCTAAGTCGCGCGTCCGGCCCGGACGCGATTCGATTCCTGGCGATGGAACCACGTCCGGATTCGCCCGAAGTGCGCCAAAACGGCTGTGGAGATACTGCTTCTCTGTTAATAACTGTTAACATATATTAGAATTTTTTATTCCCAAGGGGTTGATCGGTTCGGGCTCGGCGGATAGGGTAGGCGGCGGTTTGGAAAGGAACCGATGCGGGGTAACTGGTTAAAGCTTAACTGTTCAGTACCGATCGTTGCCTTGTTTGCGCTGCTGATAGCTGGCTGCGCGCAAACGGTAAACGTTCAATCCGATCCCGACGCGCAGATCAGCGTGATCGGGAACTCCCGGTCGGCGCGCCTGCTGAGTTCGGGCGAAGCCAATCCCGCCGCCACGAACGAATTTGCCGGACAGTCCGCGCTTGAGATGCCGTTCGTGCGCAGCCAGCCGAAGGCGGTGGCGCCCTTTCCGCTGGTGCTCAACCGCACCGTTCAACATTACGTCGACCAATATGTTGAACAGCCGCAGGGGCTGAAAGAGTCGTTCCGGCGCAGCCGTCCGTTCATGGGTCAGATGGTCGGGGAGCTGGAAAGCCAGGGTCTGCCGCCCGATCTGGTCTATCTGGCGTTCGCCGAAAGCGGCTTTTCGCCCGACGGCGACGGCCCGTGGCAGCTCAGCAAGAGCACCGCGCAACGCTTCGGTCTGGTAGTCGATAAATGGGTTGATGAACGTCGCGACCCGATCAAATCGACCCGCGCCGCGGCCGAATATCTGGCCACGCTGCACGACAAGGCCGACTCCGACTGGCGCACCACGCTGGTCGCGTGGAACAACGGCGACGCCACGATCAATCACTATCTGCGTCTGCGCAAGGCCAGCTACGAGAGGCTGATGGCGCGCTTGCCCTATCGCACGCGCGCGCTGATGAACCGCTTCATGGCGGTGGCGCTGATTGCCCGTCACGCCAGCGATTACGGACTCGAAAGCGTTACGTTCAACGAACCGCCGCATTACCGGATGATGCTCTGCAAGGGCGGCGCGCCGCTCAGCCAAATCGCGGCCCAGACCAACGTCTCGGTCGAGTCGATCAAAGAGGCTAATCCGGCGCTGCTGCGCGACCGGATTCCGCCTGAGTTCGCAAGCTATCGGGTGCGGATTCCCGACAACGAATTGCAGGCCGAACTCGCCGAATTTTGATCCGTTCGCGGCTTGCCCCACTTCCGATTCCGACTTTCCCTCGCTTAGCGTTCGACCGCCGCTGCTTGTGCGGCGCGTGGCGCCGGCCGGTTCCAGTTTCGCGCGCCTGCGGTTATGCTGAATTCCGCCATGATCAGTGCTGACGACGCCCTGCGGATAGTGCTCGAAAACGTTACCGGGATCGGCGCCGAGCGGGTTGCCCTGGCGGCCGCGCTCGGCCGCGTGCTGGCCGAATCGATTCGCGCGCCGCGCGATATTCCCGGCTTCGATAATTCCGCGATGGACGGCTATGCGCTGCGTTCGGCCGACGTGGCCGGCGCGTCCGAAAGCAATCCGGTCCGGCTCGTCATAACCGAAACTGTCGGGGCGGGCGCGATGCCGTCGCGGCGGGTCGAACCGGGGCAGGCCGCGCGCACGATGACCGGCGCGCCGATATCCGATGGCGCCGACGCGATTATCCCGGTCGAGCGAACCCGGGAGGCCGGCGGCGGGATGG
>JAJXYM010000196.1 GCA_021780585.1 Deltaproteobacteria bacterium | reverse complement strand
GCGCGATCGCGGCCTGCTGGTCGCCGCCGCGCTGACGCTGGCGCGGACCGCGATCGGACTGCGCACGATCGGGTTCGACGCGATGCGCCGCCGCGCGGCTGGGACCGTCCCTGGCCGGCACTCCCACTCATGGTGCGGACCGCCGCCGCGCCGCACGGTCGCGCCGCCGCCGGCTGACCGAATCGCATGGTCCGTGGGCGCCGCCACCCGAGTCGTGCCGGGCGGCTCCAACTGTCTCGTCCGGGCGCTGGCGACGCAGGCGATGCTCACGCGCCACGGTTATCCGTCCGAACTCAAAATTGGCGTACGCAAGGCCGATCACGATCGGATCGCGGCGCACGCATGGCTCGAATGCGCCGGCGCGATCGTCGTGGGCGACTTCGAGCTCGACTCCTACACCGCCCTGCGCGCACCCGCGGCCGCCCCGGCCAGCGCCGTCCGCGATGGCTGAATCCGACCTTCCTGTGATTCGCTCCGGCTGTCAGCTCTGGTTGGACCCAATTACCCGGCCATCATGCGGCGCGCGGGCCGCGCGATGAGCGGACTGGCGATCATCTTCAATCGCGACGGCCGTCCCGCGGACCGCGCGCTGTTCGGCCGCATGATGGACGCGATCAAGCATCGCGGCCCCGACGGTTCCGGCCAATGGATCGACGGTCCCGTCGCGCTCGGTTTCCAGGCGTTTCATACGACGCCCGAAGCGGTCCATGAGACGCAACCGTTGGCCGATCCGTCGGGGCGGTTCCGGATAGTTTTCGATGGGCGGGTCGATAATCGCGACGAGCTGGCGGCGGCGTTGCGCGAACGCGGTCTTGAGCCGCGCGACGACAGCGACGCCGAACTGGCGCTGCGAGCCTTCACAGTCTTCGGCGCCGACGCTCCGAACCGGATAATTGGCGACTTCGCTTTCGTCGTCTGGGACGTGCAAAAACGCGAACTGTTCTGCGCGCGCGACCCAATCGGCGTGCGCACGCTGCATTATTTTTGCGACGGCCGCACCTTCCTCGCCGCCACCGAATTGAATCAGCTCCGGGCCGACCCGGCGATCCCGTTCGAGCCGGACGAGGGAGTCGTCGGCGAATATCTGAGCGGCACGCTGAACGGCCAGGCTGGAACGCTCTTTCGCCATATCAAACGACTTCCGGCGGCCGCCCGGATGGTCGTCCGGGCGAACCTGATGGAAATCACGCCGTGGTTCGACCTGATGCCGCGGCGCGAGCTTCGCTACCGCGACGACACGGATTATGCCGACCATTTCCGTGAGATTTTCGCGGCCGCCGTGCGCTGCCGGATGCGCGCCGTCGGCCCCGTCGGGGCTCATCTGAGCGGCGGACTCGATTCGACCTCGGTGGTTGGGATGGTCGAATTGATGCGGCGATCGGGCGAGGCGCCGGAGCTTCCGTTCGAGACTTTCTCGCTCCGCTTCGACCATCCGGACCTGGATGAACGCGGCTATATCGACGCGACCGTGCGGATGCTTGGCTTGCGGGCGAATTTTCCCGAACCGTATGCGGTGACGGTTGAAGACTGCGTCAGGAGCACGCGCCGTTACCAGGATTTCACCGAGTATCCCAACAGTGCGATGTGGTTCAATCTGTGGACGGTCGCGCGCGAGCGGCGCTTCCGCGTACTGCTGAGCGGCACCGGCTCGGACGAATGGATGAGCGGTTCGCCGTACGTTTACGCGGATTTGCTGCGCGCCGGACGGCTGGGCGAGGCGATCCGGCGGGTACGGCGCGACGCGCGGCTCCTGCCCGATCTGATCGATCGCAATCCGGTCAATTTCGCGTTGCGCTATGCGCTCTGGCCGCTGCTGCCCGCGCGGCTGCGAACGGCGGCGCGGCGGCTGCGCGGGCGAACGCCAGTGCCGGACTTTATCCGGCCGGAGTTCGCGCGACGAATCGGACTGATCGAACGCCTCGAAGCCGAGCCGCGCCCGCCCGCGCCGATGAGCCTCGCGCGGCGCGCGCTCTATGAGAGCTTCAAAAGCGGCTGGGTCGCCCATGGGATGGACCTGGCGGATCGCGCGACGGCCGCGCACGGAATCGAGGAACGCCATCCGTTCCACGATCGGCGCCTGTACGAATTCCTGATGGCGTTGCCGGACGATCAGCGGGCGCGCGATCGCTATCGCAAATTCGTGATGCGCAACGCGATGCGGGGCGCGGTTCCAAATTCGGTGCTGGCGCGGTTCGACAAGGCCGACTTCTCGATTCTGTTCGTGCGCGCGCTCGAGCGGTTCGGCGGCGCGAACGGGTTCGACCCGACGGCGCTCGCGCAGGCGGGCTGGGTCGACGCCGTTGCGTTCCGGCGGATCTGGCGGGAGCGGCTCGCCGACTATCAAATCGCCAATATCTGGCCGCTGTGGACCACGGTTTCGGCCGAGTTGTGGCGCCGCATCGTCGTCAACGGCGCGGACCCGGCCGCGGCCGCGGCGGGATAGCCGCCGATGGCGGTGCGCTCGATCGGCAGCGGCAAACCCGGACGCGGAGCGTCACGCCCGCGCGCGGGACGCTCATTCCGTTACCGCGCGTACGGATTCGCGATTGTCGCCGACGCCGAAATGCCGGAACTGGCGCCCTTGCGCGACCTGCGCGCGGGCGCGCTCGAACGAATTTCGCTGCGTCTGGCGGACTCGCGGCGCGAACTGGCGGAACCGCGGCGCTGGCGCAATATCTCCACCTATCCCGACGGCACGGCGTGGCTGCGCGCGGCGCGGATCGACGGCGGCTTCCTGTTGCGCTTTCCCGAGATGGCGGATTTCGTGATCGCCCAAAACGGCCGCGATCTTTATTGCGCCGACGCCCGCGCCGGCGTCTCGATCGTCACGCTGCGCCATCTGGCGCTCGATCATGTGCTGCCGCGCGCGCTCAATCTGCTCGGCGTCGAGGCCCTGCACGCGACCGCGATCGGCGCGCCCGCGGGAGTATGCGCCTTCGTGGGCGAGGCCGGCACGGGCAAATCCACGCTGGCGGCGAGTTTCCAGTTGGCCGGGATGCCGGTGGTGTGCGACGACTGTCTGGCGCTGCGCGACGACGGGCGGATAATGGCGACGCCGGCCTACCCCGGCGTCAGACTGTGGGACGATTCGCTCAAGGCGCTGGCAAGCGGCGGCAAGCGGACGCTGCCGGTCGCGCAATTCACCGCCAAGACCCGCCTGGTCGAGGATGCGGCCGGATTCGCCGGCGAGCCGCGTCCGCTCGCCCGTATTTATTTTCTGCGCCGCACGTCCGAGACGGCGCGGCCGGCGGTGACCCGACTGAAACCGCTCGCGGCTTTCCCGGAACTGGTCGCCGCCAGCTTTCCGCTCGATCTCGGCGACCGCGCGATGCTCGCGCGCCACTTCCGGATGCTCAGCCGGGTGGCCGCGAGCGTGCCGATGCGGCGGCTGGTGATCCCTGACGATTTCACGGTGCTGCCCGCCGTGCGCGCGGCCGTGCTCGCCGATTTGGCCGGCGGCTGAAATCCAATTGGAGGGTCGGCGGGAGGCGGGTATCCTCTGATTGCGGATGGCTAGCGGCGAAATTGGCGCGGCGCACGGCTGGAGCGCGGAAGCGCGCCTGGTCGTCGCCTGTATCCGGCGCGAATGCGGCGCCCAGGACGGTTCCGCCGCGCCGCCGATCGTCCCGGACGGCGCGATCGACTGGCCGCTGGTCGCCGCGATCGCCGGAAATCATGGCGTCCTGCCGCTGGTCTATCGGCGGCTCAGGCGGACGCCGGGAGTCGCGCCGGAGCGGCTGGCGCGGCTGCGCGCCGAGTTCTACGGCAACGCGCTCAGCAATCTCAATATGGCGCGCGAGCTGGCGCGGGTCGCGACCGCGCTGGAGGCGGCCGGAATCGGCGCGATCGCCTTCAAGGGTCCTCTGCTCGCGCTGGAGGCGTGGGGCGACGTGGCGGCGCGGCAGTTCAACGATCTCGACCTGCTGGTGCGCCGGGCCGACGCGGCGCGCGCGGCCGCCGCATTGGCCGCAAGCGGCTATCTGCCGCGCGCGATGGATCTGGCCGATCCCGAAGCGGCGCTGGCCAGCGCCACGAGCGACGAATTTATCCGATCCGACTCGGACTGGACGATCGATCTGCATTGGGATTTGCTGCCCGCCTATTTCAATTATGCGCCAGCGGAGGACGCGCTGTGGCGGCGCGCGGAGTTCCGTGAACTTGAAGGCGCCCGCATCCGCGCGCTCGGCCGGGCCGATCTGACGCTCTTTCTGGCGGCGCATGGGGCCAAACACGGCTGGACCAATCTCGGCTCGATCGCGGATCTGGCGATGATGCTGCGGGCGACCGATGACGCCGGGCGCGACGCGCTGGCCGCGGCGGCGCGCGGATGCGGCGCGGCGCGGATCGTCGCGGTGCGGGCCGCGCTCGCGGCGGACCTGCTCGGCGCGCCGACCGGAGCGGCGCTCGCGCGCGCAAGGGCGGACGATCCGCTGGTCGCGCGGCTGGTGCGCGGAATCGAGCGGCGATTGTTCGTCAACGTCGGGATGCGGCCGCGGCTCTATTCGGAATGGGCCGTCCCGCTCGGCATGATCGAGAGCTGGCGCGGCCGGGCGCGCCATCTGGCGCTCCGGGCGCTCAAGCCGAATCTCGACGACGTGGCGTTTCTGCCGCTGCCGCGCGGCCTGCGTCCGCTCCACTACGCGATTCGGCCGGTGCGCGCACTGTTTCTCCAGGCCCGGCGGATCTTCCCCAACGCGCCCTATCCGGCGAAGCGGGTGCGGCTCTGGCCGCCGCCGGAACGGCGGGCGCGGCCCTCGCGATGAACGACTCGGCGCTGGATTTCGCGCGCGCGCTGATCCGATCGCGGCGCTGGCGGCTGGGGCCGGCGATCGCGCTGATGCTCGCCGTGCCGCTGACCGAGGGTATCGGCCTCGCCCTGCTGTTGCCGACGCTGCAAGCGGCCGGAATGGATTTGCGCGGCCAGGGACGGGCGGATCGGCTGGCGCGGGCGGCGTGGCGGACGCTGGGCGCGGTCGGCCTGCGTCCGGGATTCTTTGGCCTGCTCGCCGTCTACGTGATCGTCGCCGCCGCGCGCGCGGTGCTGGAGCGTAATCGCGGCGTCGCGGTATGGACGGCGCAGCAGAGTTTCGCCGACGAGCTGCGCCAGCGGCTATACGCGGCGATCGTGGGCGCGCGTTGGCGCTTTCTGGCGCGCAGCCGGACGACGGATTTCCTTCATGCGCTGACCGCCGAAATCGAACGCGTGGGCGCGGCGGTGGCGAGCGCGTTGACGCTGGCGGGCGAAATCGCGCTGAGCGCGGTCTACCTGGGCGCGGCGATCGCGCTGGCGCCGGCGATAACCGCGATCGCGATCGCGGCGGCGGGCGCGCTGGCGCTTTCGCTGAACGCGCGCACCCGGCGGATCCGCGAGCGGGGCGAGGAATTGACGCGCGCGACCAATCTGCTCTACGCCGCCGCCAGCGAGCATCTGCAGAGCCTCAAGACCGCGCGCGCGTACGGCGCCGAGGGGCGTAATCGCGAACTTTTCGGCCGCATCAGCGGCGGCATCGCGGCGGTCAATATCGGCGTCGAGCGTGAGCAGGTCGCGGCCAATTCATGGTTCGAGTTGGGCGCGGCCGCGCTGCTGGCGCCGATCCTGTACGTGGCGACGCGGGTCGTGCGCGTGCCGCCGGCGGCGCTGCTGATGCTGCTGCTGATTTTCATGCGGATCATGCCGCGCGCCCAATCGGGCCATCTCTATTATCGCAACCTGGTCAGCCTGCTGCCTTCGTTCTTCAACGTGCGCGCGCTGGAGGCGCGCTGCGCGGCGGCGGCGGAGCCGGGCGAAAACGGAATCGCGGCGTGCGCCCCAAAGTCGGCGATCCGGCTCGAGGCGGTGAGCTTCGCGTACGTCCCGGGCGGCGCGCCGGCGCTCGACGGCTTCGAACTTGCGATCGCGGCCGGAAAAATCACGGCGCTGGCGGGACCGTCGGGCGCTGGCAAGAGCACGGTCGCGGACCTCGTGATGGGGCTGATGGCGCCGGACGCGGGCCGGATCACGAGCGACGGCGCGCCGCTGACGGAGGCGAACGCGGCGGCTTGGCGGCGGAATCTCGGCTACGTCGGCGCGGAGACGGCGCTGTTCAATCTGAGCGTGCGGGAGAATCTGCTGTGGGCGGCGCCCGAGGCCAGCGAAGCGGATTTGTGGGCGGCGCTGGAGCGGGCGGCGGCGGCGGAATTCGTGCGCGCGCTGCCCGGCGGAATCGATTCGCCGGTGGGCGAACGCGGCGCGCTGCTGGCGGCCGGCGAACGGCAGCGAATCGCGATCGCGCGGGCGCTGCTGCGCCGCCCGGCGATCCTGATCCTGGACGAGGCCACCAACCATCTCGACTACGACAATGAAGCGCGCGTGCTCGACGCGATCGCGGAGGCGCGCGGGCGGATGACCACGCTGCTGATCGCGCATCGCCTGTCCGCGCTCCGGCGCGCCGACCTGATTTGCGTAATCGAGGCGGGCAAAGCCGTCGAAAGCGGCGGCTGGGAGGAGTTGAACAGCCGGCCGGACGGACGCTTCAGGGCGCTCTGCGCGGCGCATCGGCTGGTGGCGTAGGACGCGGACGAACGCGGCCGATGAGCGCGCCGCCAAGCTCCGCGCCGGCGCGCTTGAGGCGGCGCAGCAACCGGCGCGCCCATACGAATTCGGCCGCGAGCACGCTCAGGCCGAGCAGAATCACCAGCCATCCGGGCCCTGGCGTGACGATCATCGCGACGCCGAGCAGCACCAGCGTGCCGCCGACCACCGCGATAATCAGGCGGCGGGCCTGGCGAATCGTTCCGACGACCACCGGCACCCTCGC
>JAJXYM010000241.1 GCA_021780585.1 Deltaproteobacteria bacterium | reverse complement strand
TTACCGCCGCGGGCGCCCCCACCGGCCATGAGGCGATCGCCGCCGAAATCACCACCAATCCGGGCGATGGCGTGCACGAGCTCGACGACGACGAAGTGACCCGGCTGACGATCCACGGCCTTGAAACGATGGGCCTGATTCGGCCCGGCGCGGTGAGCTTCGCCAGGGCGCATCGCACGCGCCACGCCTACGTGGTGCGGACGTTCGATTATCGCGAGAAGCTGGCGCTCGCGCTCGAATATGTTGATTCGCTCGGCATAGTCAGCGTCGGGCGCAACGCCGAATTCGAATATATCAATATGGACGAGGCGGTGCGCCGCGCCTTCGCCGCGGCCGCCCGGCTCGACGGCGGCGCGTCCGCCGCGCGGTAGCGATAATCTGAAATCGCGCGCTATCCGCGAGTTCGCCGCAACCCACGCCGAAAGCGCCCATGCCGCGGGTGAACTATGAATTTGATCAATGAAAATGACTATACTGACAAAGTCCGCGGCGGGCGCAACGATTATTATTCGTTTGACGAAGCGAACCTGGCGGTGCTGCGGCTGATGCGCCTACGGGCCCGCCGGGGCGCGACCGTGCTCGATCTCGGATGCGGCCGCGGGCGGCTCGGCGCGGAACTCCGGCAACTCGGCTATCACGTCACGGGCGTGGAATCCGAAACGGCGCCGTTCGCGGCGGCGCAAAGCGTTCTTGACGAGGCGCTCGAATTCGATTTGACCGATTACGCGGCGGCGGACGCCGCGCTCGGCGCACGCCGCTTCGACTGGATAATCGCGGCCGACGTGCTCGAGCATCTGGCGGAGCCGCTCGCCGCGCTTCGGCATTATCGACGGTTTATCGCGGATCGCGGCCGGATCGTCATTTCGGTTCCCAACGTCGCCGTTTGGTACAACCGCCTGCGGATTCTCGCGGGCCGCTTCGACTATGAGGAAAGCGGCGTGATGGACCGCCGGCATCTGCGCTTCTTCACCCGGCGCAGCGCTCGCCAACTTGTGATTCAGGCGGGCTTCACGCCTATGCAAGTCGATTTGGATCCGGGAATCGCACGCGCGTTCACGCCCATCGCGCGGAAGATGGGCCGGCGACGCGCCGAAGCCGCGGGGCCCGACGCAATCCTGAGCATGCCGCTCTATCGAATCTACGCCAGCTATTTGTGGCCGGCTGAACGAATAATTTGCCGGCTCGCGCCCGGGTTGCTTGGTTTCCGAATAGTCATTGAGGCCGGGCTCAGTGATTCCTGAACCAGACGACCGAACCGTCAAAGTCGAACGCGAAATCCATTTCGGCCAGGCCCGCGTCGCCCATCGCGGCGCGCAGGCGGCGTCGATCGTCGGTATGGAACAGCAGAAAGCCGCTCCCGCCCGCGCCGACCAGTTTCCCGCCAGTGGCGCCGCCGCGTCCGCGCGCCAGTTGGTATAGCTCGTCGATGCGCGGATTGCTGATCGCCGCCGAGCGCGCCCGCTTGCGCATCCAATGGTCATGCATCAACTCGCCGAAGCGCCGGACGTCGCCGGCCTCGAGCAGCGAGCGAATTTCGAGTCCGAGCCGCTTGGCGAAATGGAGGCCCTCGATCATCGCGGGGTCGCCCCGTTCGGACCGCTCCTTCTGCTCGCCCAGCAGCTCGGCGGCCGCGCGGGTGTAGCCGACGAAGAACAGCATCAGCGAATCGCGCAGCTCGCGTATCGCCGCCTCGCCGATCGCCAGCGGCGCGATCGCGACGCTCTCGTCGGGGCGGTATTCCTGGCACGAGATGCCGCCGTAGGCGGCGATATACTGGTCCTGTTTGCCGACCGGCGCGCTGAGGCGGTTCATCTCGATCTCGACCGCTTCGCGCGCCAGGGTCTCCGCCGTGACAGGCTGGCGCTTGTAGGCGTAAAGCGCGTGCAGCAGGCCGACCAGGAACGCCCCCGATGAACCCATCCCGGTGCCGGCGGGAACGTCCGCGATACTTACTATTTCGAGCCGGCCGGGCATCCGATGCAGCTCGAGCGCCTCGCGAATCAGCGGATGACGCACGGCGTCGATCGATTCGGCGAGCTCGTGCTCGGAGTATTTCAGGAAATACCCGGGGAAGAACGTCTGATTAATCGTAATATAGATGTACTTGTTAATCGCGGCCGAGAGCACGAAGCCGCCGTGCTCACGATAATACGACGGCAGATCGGTGCCGCCCCCGCCGAGGGAAATTCGCAGCGGCGTGCGCGTGATAATCATGCGCGCGTCCGTTCCGCCCCGGCGCGGGCGAGATAGGCTTCGGTTTCGGCGAGTCCGGCCGGCGCGCCGATTTCGTGGAAACGCTCGAATACCTCGTAGCCCGCGAGTTCGCCGCGCCCCGCCAAATCGGCGTAAAACGCGGCGAGATCGAAGGGCGCGTCCGCGGGCCACGCGCCGAGCGCGTCCGCTGAAATCACGCCCAAGCCATAGTCGATATACGCCATCGCGCCCGGCGGCGCGCTCTTGTCGTAGCGCCGCACGATCCCGTTGGCGTAATCGACGTTGCTACGGTCCCAGCGGCCCGCGTTGCGATACACCGTCATCAGCGCGGACTTCGCCGAACGGCGAAAGGCGGCGATGACGGCGGCGAAATTGGTATCGAGATAACTATCGCCGTACATCACGAAAAAATCCTTCCCGAGCATCGGCAGCGCCCGCCGAAGCGCGCCGCCGGTGCCGAGCGGACGATCGCCGTCGCGCGAATAGTCGGCGCGGATGCCGAAGCGCGAGCCGTCGCCGACGAACGCTTCGATCCGGTCGCCCAGATGGCCCACGCAGATCACGACGCGCGCGATCCCTTCCCGCCCCAACAGGCGCATCTGATGCGCGATAAATGGCTCGCCGGCCACCGCCACGAGCGATTTCGGAATCGTCTCGGTGAGGGGACGCAGGCGGGTCGCGAGCCCCCCCGCGAGCAGCGCCAGCGCCGGCGCCGGCTCAGGATCGCAGCACGCGTTCATCGGCGATCATCGCGCGCATCGCGTCGCGCAGCGCCTCGCGGCTGGTGCGGCGGCATCGCCAGCCCAGACCGCGAATCCGATCGGTGTTGAGGCGGACGATCGGAACGTCGCCCTTCCAGCCGCGATCGCCGCCGGTGAATTCGAAGCGCGGCGGCGATTTCAGGCCGAGGCATTCGGCGGCCAGCCCGGCGATTTCGGCGACCGTGATGTAATCCCCGGTGGCGACGTTGAACGCTTCGAAGCGCCGCTCGCACAAACGCTCGGCGGTCAGCACGGCCGCGACCACGTCCTCCACATGGATGTATGATTTGCTTTGCCTGCCGTCGCCGAGAATCACGAGGCGCGACGGATCGGCGGCGAGACGCCGGACGAAATCATAGCCGACGCCGTGGGTCTGGCGCGGACCGACGACGTTGCCGAAGCGGAACACGCATCCGCTCAGGTCGAACATATGACAGTAGGCGGCGATCAGCCCCTCGCCGGCGAGCTTGCTCGCGCCGTAAGTGGAAACCGGAATCAGCGGGCCGTGATCCTCGCGCGCCTCGACTTCGCCGAGCTCGCCGTAAACGCCGCTGCCCGAGGCGTAGAGTATTCGCCGCGCGCCGCTCAGGCGCATCGCCTCGACGACGTTGTTGGTCAGCGCCGTGCCCTGGCGAAAATCGATTTCCGGCTCCCGCGCGGCGCGCGCGATATCGGGGTTCGAGGCAAGATGGATCACGGCGTCATGGTCCGCCATCGCCGCCGCGAGCGCGCCCGAGTCGCTCGCGGCGCCGCGCGCGATCGTGAGGCGCGGGTCCGCGCGATGCGTCTCGTAATGCCAGGGGCGGCCGGAGCTGAAATTGTCGAATATCGTCACTCCCGCGACCGCCCGGTCGGCAAGCAGCGCGTCGGTGAAATGGCTGCCGATAAAGCCGGCGCCGCCGACGATAAAATAACGGCGGCCCGCCGCGCCACGCTCCGCTTTTGCCGTCATCGCGTCTCCTTCGCCGCGTTCATCCGCGTTCACGCGAAGCGGCTCGCCCAGATTCGCTTGAGCGTCCACCACGCGCTTTGCAGCGGACGCATCGTGCTCTCGCCGATGCGCGGACGGTACGGAATCGCGACCACCTTGATTCTGGCGCCGGCGCGAATCGCGCGCAGCAACAGCTCGACCGGCAACGCCGCGCCGCGCGGATCATAGTCGAGCCGATCGATCAGACCGCGCCGATACGCGCGCATCCCGCTATGCAGATCGGTCACGCGCCGCATGAACAGCATCGAAGCGAGCATCGCGAAAGCGCGATTGGCGAGATAATTGAAGAGCGGCATCGCGGCCGGCTTGGTCGCCAGTCGCGATCCGTCAACCAGGTCGAAGCCATCTTCGAGGACCAATCGCGCCATCGGCTCGATAAACTCGACCGGATAGGTGTCGTCACAATCGAGCGTCACGGTGACGTCGCCGCGGCCTTCGCGCAGCGCGCGATCCATCGCGGGACCATAGCCGCGCGGCGGAAACTGGCGCACCACCCGCGCGCCCAGCGACTCGGCGAGATCGGGCGTGCGGTCGGAACTGCTGTCGACAACAAGGATTTCGGCCTCCGGCGCGACACGCCGGATATCGCCGATCACTTTGCCAACCGCCAGTTCCTCGTTCAGCGTGATCATCGCGACCGTAATCCGGCTGGCGATCGATCCCACCCGCGCCCGTCTCCTCCCGTCGGAAGCAAACCAGAAACCCGGCCCGGTGGGAAGCCCGCGAGCGCGCGCGACGCTAGAATTTTTCCTTGAACGGCCGCACGTCGAGCTCTTGCGTCCAGCAGCTTGGCTCCTGATGCGCGAGGTACCAGTAGGCCTCGGCGATCGCGGCCGGCCGCAGCAGGTCCTCGTCTTTCAGATCGGGAAAGCGCTCGCGGATAAACGGCATATCGATCGCGCCGTCGATATTGACGTAGGCGACGTGGACGCCACGCGGACCGAGGTCGCGCGCCATCACCTGGGCGAGGCCGCGCATCGCGAACTTCGCCGGTCCGAACGCCGCCGAAGTCGGGTACGGGCGCGCGCCCGCGGTCGCTCCGGTGAACAGGATCGCGCCGCGGCCCGCCGCGAGCATCGCGGGGACGGCCTGTTGCGCGCACAGAAAGGCGCCGAAGGCGTTGACCCGCCACGCGTTTTCGAACGTGCTCGGCCGCGTTTCCATCAGCCGCCCGAACGGCCGCATCGCGGCGTTGTAGATCAACACTTCGGGATCGCCCAGCTCGCGGCGAATTTCGCCGAACAGGCGATCGATCTCCTCGGCCTGCGCGACGTTCGCCGCGATCGGCGCGGCATGGCCGCCGGCCGCCCTGATTTCCTCCGCGAGCCGCGTCAGCTTCGCCGCGTCGCGCGCGACGATCGCGACCGCGTAACGTTCCGCGAAGCGCCGCGCGAGCGCCGCGCCCAGTCCGGGACCGACTCCGATCACCGCCGCGGCGGGACGTTTCGTCGCCGTTGACATCGTACCCTCCATGCGCCGCTCAGACGCTCCGGGCGAGCGCCTCGGCGATAAAGTCGAAACGATCGTTGCCCCAGTACAATTCGTCGCCGACCAGAAAACTGGGCGCGCCGAAGACGCCGCGGGCGATCGCGTTTTCGGTGTTGCGCCGCAATTCATCCTTGACCTCGGGCAGTTCGGCCGCCGCAACCAGCGTGGCCGCGTCGATTCCCGCGCGCCGCAGCGCGTCGCCCAGCACGCCGCGATCGCCGAGATCTAGCCCGTCGGCCCACACCGCGCGGAAAATCGCGTCGTGATACGCGCCGAACGCTCCCACACGCTGCGCCGCGACCGCGCCGCGCATCAGCGGCAGCGTATTGCCAAGGAACGGATACGGATTCATCCGGAATTCGACTCCGTAGCGCGCCGCCCAGCGGCGCAGGTCGTCGGCCATATAACGGGCCTTGGCCGGCACGGCCATCGGCGACGAATTGCCGGTCGCTTTGAGCACCGCGCCCAGCAGGATCGGCCGATAAATCACGGCCGCGCCCGCGCGCCGCGCGAAGCCCGGCGTCTGGATATTCGCGAGGTAGCTGAACGGGCTGCCGTAATCGAACAGAAATTCAAAGCTTTTCGCCATGCGATTCTCCCTGGTCGCGGGTCAGCGTCCGCGAAACGCCGGCGCGCGCTTTTCGTTGAAGGCGCGGATTGCGTCCTTCGTGTCGTCGCTGCCGGCCAGTTCGTAGATACTGCGCAATTCGTTTTCGATCTGGGTCTCGAGCAATTCGGTCATCCCGGTATGCATCAGACGCTTGGCGGCCGCGAACGCGCGGGTTGCGCCACGCGCCAGTTCGGCGGCCAGCGCGTGGGTCTGGGCGAGCAGCTCCTCGTCGGGCGCGACGCGATTCACGAGCCCCCACTCCAGCGCCTCGCCCGCGCTCAGCGTGCGATTCGTATAGGCCAGTTCGAGCGCGCGGCCGATTCCGATCCGCCGCGGCAGGAAGTAGGTCGTCGTGCCGTCCGGCGAAAGCCCGCGGCGCGTATACGCCATGATAAAACGCGCTGATTCGCCGGCGACGATCAGATCGCATCCGCACGCGAGGCCCATCCCGCCCCCCGCCGCCGTGCCGTTGACCGCGGCGATCACCGGGAACGGGGCGCGCACGATCCGCGAGAGCGCGACGTGAACCATCGACACCCGGCTCTTCAGCGCGCCGGGAGCGGCGTAGAACGATTTGAGATCGGCGCCCGCGCAGAAAAACCGCCCCGTGCCGCCGCTGATCACCAGCGCGCGCACGGCGGCGTCCTCCTCGGCGCGGATCAGCGCGTCAACCAGTTGCGCGGACAGCTCCCCGTTGAGCGAGTTCGCCGCCTCCGGCCGGTTGAGCGTCACGGTCGC
>JAJXYM010000097.1 GCA_021780585.1 Deltaproteobacteria bacterium | reverse complement strand
GGATTCGACGATCATCTGCGAATACCTCGAGCAGGTTTATCCCGACCCGCCAATCTTTCCGCGCGACGCCTACGAGCGCGCCCGGATGCGCACGATCGAGGATTTGTGCGATCGCACCTTCGACGCTGTCGGCTTCGGCTATTTTCTCGGCGTGCTGCGCGCGGACGCGCCCGAGTCACAGAGGATCCAGGCGGCGGCGCGGGCGGAATGCCGGGCGCTGATGGAGACGTTCGAGCGCGAGCTGGGCGAGCGCGAATATTTCTGCGGCGCGATCAGCCTCGCGGATTTCGCCGCAATTTGCCATGCGCCGCTGGCCCATGCGATGAAAATAGATCTTGCGGACCTGCCGCGGGTGCGCGCCTGGATGGATCGCATGCGCAAAATTCCCGCCGTTGCCGCCGATCGCGAGCGCGCCGCGAAAGCGTGGTCCGGGGTGCATAATATCGCCGCGGAATTCGAAGGTCCCGACGGCAAGATCCATTGGCGCGACAGCCGCCTCGAATGGCCCGTGCGCAACGGCTTCATCGATTTGGTGGCGCGTGAGTTCAAGGCGGGTAAGATGATGTTTCCGCCGCGGGCGTCCTGAAGCCGGACGGCCGCGCGCATAGCCACGGAGGCGACCCGATTATGCCGGTCGAATACATTCCCCGCACGCGCGAGCTTTATCGCGCCTTCGCGCCCTACCGATGGGTGGTGAACACGGATATTCCGCCGTGGACGCCGCTCGGCAAGCCGCTCGCGCAAGCGAAGCTCGCGCTGATCGGTTCCGGCGGTATCCTCTACCGCGACCAGCCGCGGTTCCATCGCGAGGACGCGACCTATCGCCTGATTCCGAAAGACGCGATGGAAGCCGATCTCGATATCTGGCATTTCGGCTACAAGACCGACGACGCCCGCCGCGATCATAATTGCGTCTTTCCGCTGGCGCGGCTGCGCGAGCTCGAAGCCGCCGGCGTAATCGGCGAATTCGCCGATCCGGCCTACAGTTTCATGGGCGGTATTTATTCCGCCCGCAAGGTGCGCGAGGAACTCGCCCCGCGCCTCGCCGACGAACTCAAATCCGCCCACGTCGACGCCTGCCTGCTGGTGCCTGCCTGACCCGTGTGCCATCAGTCCGTTGGACTGATCGCACGAGTGGTGGAAGCGGCCGGAATCCCGACGCTGTGTATGACGTCGGCGCTCGATATCACACAGGCGGTGAAGCCGCCGCGCGCGGTGTTCCTGAATTTTCCGCTCGGCCATCAGACCGGCAAGCCGCATCAGCCGGACCTGCAACGCCGCATCCTGAGCGACGCGCTGCGCGCGTTCGAGACGATTGATAAACCCGGCACGATCGTCGAGTTGCCCTACGTCTGGGACGAGCACGATCGCGGATGGGAGACGACCGATTACACCGACGGCTTTCTGGCCGAGCGTCCGGCCAAGATCGACGCGGACGCGGCCGAGGCGGAGCGTCGCGCGCGCTTCGGCGAAAAGGCTTGATTGACGATCGCGCCAGTCAGGGCGCGTCCGAGCCCCCGCGATCGCGCGGAGCCGGGCGCGCCGCCATGCCGCATGGCCAATCCCAACGCGAGGTGAAACCACGATGGCATGGCTTGAACTGATCACGCTGCTGGCGCTGCTCGAATATCTGGCGATGGGTCTCATGGTGGGCCGCGCGCGCGAAACCTACAACGTCGCCGCGCCCGCGACCATCGGCGATCCGATTTTCGAGCGCCACTACCGCGTCCATCAGAACACGCTGGAAGCGTTGATCATCTTCATTCCGGCGCTGTGGATCTTCGCGATGCTGGTGAATCGCCCGCTCGCGATCATGCTCGGCTTCGCTTTTATCGCCGCCCGCGCGTGGTATGCCCGCGCCTACGTGGCCGAACCGTCCAGCCGCACGCTCGGCGCCACCGCGACCTTCGCGATCAACGCGATTCTGCTGCTCGGCGGGCTGGTTGGCCTGGCGATCCGGGCCTTGTAGATTGCCGCCGCGGCCCGGCGCCTGCGACCGGTTTACGGGCGTCGCGGGAGCGGTTACATTCTTAGACCCGACAGGTCAACTTTTTGACTGCGAGAGGAGAGGCAGCCATGCCGGTAGAACGCAGCGGGGCCGTGACGATGCGCGGCAACCCGCTTACCCTGATTGGATCGGAACTCAAGCCGGGCCAGAACGCGCCGGCTTTCAAACTGGTCGGCGCGGGGCTCAAGGAAGTCACGCTCGATCAATTCAAGGGCAAGGTCAAAATCATCTCCACGATTCCGTCGGTCGACACTCC
This sequence comes from Deltaproteobacteria bacterium, assembly GCA_021780585.1. Taxonomy (GTDB): domain Bacteria; phylum Desulfobacterota; class Binatia; order Binatales; family Binataceae; genus JADMIL01. The sequence goes on along the minus strand of JAJXYM010000097.1, from coordinate 4,649 downwards.
CGTATGCGACGCGGAGACGCGGCGCTTCAACGAGGAAGCGGCCAAACTTCCCGCCGACGTGGTGATCCTGACGGTCTCGATGGACCTGCCGTTTGCGCAGGCGCGCTGGTGCGGCGCGGCCGGCGTCGACAAGGTGACGACGCTCAGCGACTATCGCGGAGCGCATTTCGGCGAAGCCTACGGCGCGCTGATCAAGGAGCTTTATCTGCTCGCCCGCGTGGTTTTCGTGGTCGACAAAAGCGACAAAATCACCTACGTCGAGTACGTCAAGGAAGTCGCCAACCATCCGAATTACGAAGCGGCGCTCGCCGCCGCGGGCACGGCGGCCGCGGCCTGAACGGATGCGGCGGCGGATGCGCGGGGCGGCGATCGTCGTCGCGCGCGTCCGCCGCGTTCGCCCGGTGTCGACCGATACCCACATCCCGAAATGCGGCGATGAACGGCTGCGGATGACCCGCGCGCTGCGGCACGCCTTTCCGCCGTCGCTGCGTCGCGGACTCTACGAGGCGATTTTCCGCCGCCGCGATATCCGTTCCTTTCTGCCCGATCCGGTGCCCGACGAGGCGCTCGCGCGCGTGCTGGTCGCCGCGCATCACGCGGCCAGCGTCGGCTTCACGCAGCCGTGGGACTTTGTGATCGTGCGCGATCTGGAGCGGCGCCGCGAGGTCCATCGCGTGTTCACGGAGGAGCGCCGGCGCAACGCCGATCAGTTCGCCGGCAAACGGCGCGACCAGTTCCTGTCGTTCAAGCTCGAAGGGATCCTCGACGCGCCGCTGAACCTGCTCGTCACCTGCGAACCGGAACGCTTCGGTCCGGCGGTGCTGGGCAAGACGAGCATCCGCGACGTCGAAATCTATTCGACCTGCCTCGCGGTCGGGAATCTATGGCTCGCGGCGCGCGCCGAAGGACTCGGCGTCGGCTGGGTCAGTATCCTGCGCAACGACGCGCTGGCCGCGATTTTCAGCCTGCCGCCGAAGGTGATTCCGATCGCCTATCTGTGCATTGGCCAGGTGGTGGAATTCCCCGATCGCCCGCTGCTCGAAAGCGCCGCATGGGCCGCGCGCCTGCCGCCGAAATCGCTGCTTCATTTCGATTCGTGGGAGGGAACCGGCTCCGCGGACGATCGGCGCCTGGCCGATCTCGTGCAAAGCGCCGAGATCTGGAAATCCGTTCTCGCCGGCGACGCGGACTGACTCCGGCCGCCGCGTCCGCATGAACGAAGCGCCTCCATTCCGCGCCCTGGGTCCGTGGCGATGGGCCGTGCGTGAACGCACGCTTGCGGTGATTCTGCCCGCTCCGGCCGACGCGCTCGGATGGGCCCCGCTCGGGGGCGGGTTTCGCCGCACGCGCCTGATCGTCAACCATCAGGTGGCGCTTGACGATCGCGTGGCGACCGAAGCCCCCGCGCGCCGTCTGCGCCGCGTCATTCGCGCGCTTGGCCTCGATCCGCGCGGCGCCGTCGGGATGATGACCGGGGCCGACCTCGCGCGCGTCGCCGTGACTTCCGCGCGCCGCGACGGACTCGGCGTCGGCGCGTGGTGCACGGCGGGATGCGCGAACGCGTTGCGCGTCGGCGATCGCGCGACGGCCGGTTCGGACGGCGTCGGCACGATCAATTTGATCGTCACGATCGACCGTCCGCTGAGCCGCCCCGCGATCGTCGAAGCGTCGCAGATCGCCGTCGAGGCGCGCACCGCCGCGATGCTCGCGGCGCAAATCCCAAGCGTGCGCTCGCGGCGCCTCGCGACCGGCACTGGCACGGATTGCGTGACCGTCGCCGCGCCCCGCGCGCTCGCCGGCGCGCCCGAACCGCTGATCTACTGCGGGATGCATACTCTTGCGGGCGAGCTGATCGGCCGCGCCGTATTCGCCGCCGTGACCGGCGCGCTGGCGCGGGCGGCGCGTCCTCCGGCGCGATTCGTGGCGCGCTGAATCCGTGACCTTCGCATTCCATCTGCCGGCGCCGATGATCCTCGCCGCGATCGTCGCCGACGCGGCGCTCGGCGATCCCGCCGCGATGCCGCATCCGGTGCGATTGTTCGGCGCGCTGATCGACGCCGGCGAGCGCGTGCTGCGGTCGGGCGCTCCGCGGCGTGATCTCGTGCGCGGCGCGATACTCGCGATTTCGGTGATCGCGTTCGCGACCGCGCTCGCGTTCGCGACCGTCGTCGTCGCCGGTCTGGTCGCGCGATGGGTCGCGGCGATCGTGGCGATCGCATTGGCCTGGACCACGCTGGCCGCGCGCGGTCTGAACGACGCCGCGCGCGCGGTTGAAGTCGCGCTGGCCGCCGACGATCCCGCCGCCGCGCGGCGCGCATTGCCCGCGCTGGTCGGGCGCGATCCGGAAAGTCTCGATCGCGCCGGGACGGTTCGCGCGACGGTCGAATCCGTCGCCGAAAACGCCTCCGACGGCGTAATCGCGCCGCTATTTTTTCTCTTCATCGGCGGTCCGGCGGCGGCGTTCGCGTACAAGGCGATCAACACGCTCGATTCGATGATCGGCCATCGCGACGCCCGCTATCTGTATTTCGGCCGCGCCGCCGCGCGGATCGACGACGCCGCGAATTTCATTCCCGCGCGCCTGACGGCGCTCTGCCTGATCGCCGCCGCATCGATCCAGCGCCGCGCGGCGACGGCGTGGCGGGTTTGCCGCGCCGACGCGCGCCGCCATCAGAGTCCCAACGCCGGCTTTCCCGAGGCCGCGATGGCCGGCGCGCTCGATCTTCGGCTCGGCGGCGACGCGGTTTATGGGGGTCAGGTCGAACCTCGCGCGACGCTCGGCGCCAGCGATCGCGAACCCACGCCCGAGGATATCGCCGGCGCGCGCCGCCTGATGCGGACCGCGGCGGCGGCGGCGTTTTGTCTGTTCGCGATCGGCCGGTTTATCATCGTGCGGAGCCTGCCCTGAAATCCGGCGTTTGCGCATGATGATTTGCGATTTTTCGCCACGGAGCCCCGCGCGATGAACCGTCTTGAACGCCCGGCGATTCCGCTCGATCGCACCCACGGCGGCGCCGCCGCGTCCGGCGTGATCGACTTCAGCGTGAGCCTGAATCCTCTCGGACCGCCTGAGCGGGCGATCGCGGCGTACCATCGCGCAGCCGACGAAATCAGTAACTATCCGGAGCCGTACCCCGACGCGCTGGCCGCGCAAATCGCCGCCTGGATCGGCGTCGCGCCCGCCAATGTGATCGTCGGCAACGGATCGACCCAGTTGATCTTCCTGATGGCGCGCGCGTTTTGCTGGCGGCGGCCCGCCGTCGCGATTCCGACCTTCAGCGAAATCGCCAACGCCCTGGCGCTGTCCGGCGGCGTTCCCGCCGCGATCGAATTGCGCGCCGCGCGCGCGTGGAATTTCGCCCTGGACGACGCGCGCCGCGCGCTCGCCGGCGGCGCCGACGCGATTCTCGCTGGCCGTCCTAACAGTCCGACCGGCGCGCTGATCGAATTCGCCGCGGCGCGCGCGATCGCCGAAGCCGCCGCGCATGCCGGAGCCGCCTGCGTTTTCGACGAAGCGTTCATCGACTTCGCCGCCGGGGCGCGTTCGCTCGCGCAACTCGCGGCGGCGTCGCCGAAGCTGATCGTTATTCGCTCGCTGACCAAGATTTTCGCCATCCCGGGCTTGCGGCTGGGCTTTATCGTCGCGGCGCGCGACGCGATCGCGCGGATGCGCGAGTTGCTCGAACCGTGGTCGGTCAACGTCGCCGCGGCGCGTGTGGCCGCCGCCTGTCTCGATTGCGCGGGCGAATTCATTCCGCGCACGCATGCGCTAATCGCGCGCGAACGTGAATTTGTCGCCGCCGCGCTCGGGCGCAATCCGCGCTTGCGTCCGTTTCCGTCGGCTGCCAATTTCCTGATGGTCGCGGCGGAGGAGGACGCGCCGGGCGCGTTCGGCCGCTTCATGCTCGCGCGCGGAATCGCGCTGCGCGATCTGGCGGCGCTGCCCGGATGCGGTCCGCGGTTTTATCGGATCGGATTGCGCGACCGCGCCGACAACCAGCGGCTGGTCGCCGCCGCCGAGGCTTACGCCGCCATGAGGCACGATGTCACTGCTCGATGAAACGCTCGCGGCGATCGCGCCGCCTGACGAGGAGGCCGCCCGGCGCGCCGCCGCACGGCTCGATTCGCTTACCAAGCCGCCCGGCAGCCTGGGCTATCTGGAGGAGATCGCGCGCCGTTACGCCGCGATTCGCCGCGATCCGGCGGCGACGGTCGGCCGCGGCGCGATCGCCGTCTTCGTCGCCGACCATGGCGTGGCCGCCGCCGGCGTCAGCGCCTATCCCGCCGCGGTAACGGTCGAGATGCTGCGGAATATCGGCGCGGGCGGAGCCGCGATCAGCGTGCTCGCGCGCCGCTTCGGCTACGAATTGATCGTCACCGACGTCGGCGTCGCGACCGATACCAGCGCCGCGCCGTTTCCGGGCGTGCGCTATCGGCGAATCGGCGCGGGCACACGCAATTTTCTCGACGGTCCCGCGATGACGCGCGACGAGGCGCGCCGCGCGCTCGAAGTCGGAATCGAAGTCGCGCGCGAGGCTGCCGCCGCCGGCGTGACATTGATCGGCATCGGCGAAATGGGCATCGCCAACAGCACGCCCGCCGCCGCGATTCTGTCCGCCGTAACCGGTGTCGCGCCGGCGCGGATTGCC
>JAJXYM010000450.1 GCA_021780585.1 Deltaproteobacteria bacterium | reverse complement strand
CAGGATTTTGAGCGCGCGGGCCTTGTTCTTATGCTGCGATTTTTCGTCCCGGCAAACGATCACCATCCCGCTCGGCAGATGCGTAATCCGCACGGCGGAGTCGGTGGTGTTGACGCTCTGGCCGCCGGGCCCCGAGGCGCGCATCACGTCGATGCGCAGATCCTTTTCCTCGTTGATATTGACTTCGACTTCGTCCGCCTCGGGCATCACGGCCACGGTCACAGCCGAGGTATGGATCCGGCCGGAGGCTTCGGTCGCGGGCACGCGCTGCACGCGATGGACGCCGCCTTCGAATTTGAGCCGGCTGTAGGCGCCCGGCCCGCTGATCTGGGCGATGACTTCCTTGACGCCGCCGAGACCGGTCGCGCTCAGGCTGAGCGTCTCGACTTTCCAGCGATGACGCTCGGCGTAGCGGGTATACATGCGGAACAGATCGCTGGCGAAGAGCGAAGCCTCCTCGCCGCCGGTTCCGGCGCGAATTTCGAGCAGGACGTTGCGGTCGTCGTTGGGGTCGCGCGGCGCCAGCAGCTCCCTGAGATGCTCTTCAAGCGCCGTCTGCCGCTTGAGCATCACGGGCAATTCGCTCTTGACGAGATCGCGCAGTTCGGCGTCGTCGCCTTCGAGCAGCGCGCGATGGCCGGCGATTTCGTCGAGCAGCCTGCGATAGTCGCGAATCGCCTGCACCACTTCGCCCAGTTGCGCGCGCTCGCGGGCCAGCACGGCGTACTCGCGATTATTGGCGATTACGGCGGGATCGCCGAGGCGGCGTTCCAGCTCGTCAAAGCGTTCCTCTATACCCTTGAGCTTATCGAGCATTGCGAATTCGGCGCCGCCGCCGCGCGATCGGCGACGTTATCGGCCTGGGACAAAAGAAAACGGCGCGCGGCCCGTGGCCGGCGCCGACCGTATCTCCCCGCCGCCCGAACGCGGCAATCGCGTCCATGGCGGAGGGAGTTGCAATGCTACTTCATGCCGTACTTGCGCTTGAAGCGCTCGACCCGGCCCGCCGTATCGACCAGGCGATGCTGGCCGGTATAGAACGGATGACAGTTCGAGCAGACCTCAACGTGAATCTCGGCTTGCGTCGAACGCGTTTCGAAAGTTTTGCCGCATGCGCAGGTCACCACGCAGCGGCGATATTGCGGATGAATTCCAGCTTTCATCGATTCGTCCCGGTCCGTCCCTGCAAACCCCGCATCCTACCAGAGCCGTCCACGCGGCTCAATTCCTGTCAAACAAAATAATCATGATCGCCGCCGCCGCAAGCGTTTTTCGCCCGGCGTGCGCGAGGAGTCCGGTCGGAATTTTATATTTCTTATGTTTGAAATCGCCAGTTATTAGGGAATAAAATGCAGGCTTCAGCGAAAGGTCGCGCCGGTAAGCGGCCGGGGATGGGCGACCGGTGGAATCCAGCTGGGTAGTTATCGCGCGCGCCGCGTTGATCGCGGCGCTTGCAATCATGGCGGGCGGATGCGGGGCGACGGGTGCGAGCGCTCCCGCCGCCGACCCAACGGTCGCCGCCGGCCCCAGTTTTGCCGGCGGCGCAAGAGTGGTGACAAATCTTTCGCAGCTTTCGGCGGCGAACACGACCTCGGGATTGGTCACGAATCGCGCGCTGATCGCGGCGAATCCGGACGATGGAGCGGCGGTATCGCAACAGACGACCGACACCAATCTGGCCCGCCTCTACCTGGCCAATCCCACGGCCAACCTCTATACGGGCGACGTCAAGCCGCCGCCGGGCGATACCACCCTGCTCAACCCCAAGGCGCGACGCTATCCTGAATTTTGCTATCCGATGCTCAGGCAGACGTTGAAGGCGGCGCAGGAGATTGAAGCGGCGAAATTCGGCAAATACGCGCTGCCGAAGGAGATCAAGCCGGTAATCCTGCGGCTCACGATGACGCCGCGGGGGCGGCTGACCGATATCGCGATCGAGCAGCGTTCGGGCGTCGCGAAGGTCGATCAGGCGATGATTGCGGCGTGCAAAAAAGGCATCTGGGCGATGAATCCGCCGGCCGGCGCGCTGGCGGCCAACGGCGCCTATCAGATTCGCTTCGAAGGACTGGTGCAGAACTATAGTTACGACCTGGGCGGAGAATACAAATATGCGACGCATGTCGGGCTGGCGCTGCTGTAGGGTCGCGCGGCAATGACCGGGAACGTCACAACGCGGCGTAACCTGCTTTCGATCGCCTCGGCGCGGGTGCGGCGGATCCGCGCCAATTCGCGCTATCGGCCGCTGGCGGGACTTTCGGTCCCGATCGTCACCGTGCTCGATCGCGCCGGCCGGCTGCTCGTCGACGAGCAGCGCGCCGTGGTCCGCTATGCGCTGCAGGGCGGCGCCGGGGCCGATATCATTTTCGCCGCGGGCACCACCGGCGAATGGAACCGGATGGATAATCCGCGCCGGCAACTGGTCGCGCGCATCGCGGTCGAGGAGTGCCGCCGCGCCGGCGCCGTCGGCAAAACCGCCGAGGCCTGGGCCGGAATTACCGCGCCGACCCGCGCCGAAACCCTCGCCAATCTCGAACATGCCCTCGACATCGAGGCCGACGCGGCGGTGGTCGCCCCGCTTTCAATCGCCGACCTTGACGATCCGGTCGATTTCGTCACCCGCGAACTCGGCGAGGTCTTCGACCGGCGCGGCCGGACCCTGCCGATCTTTCTCTACGACAACGAGGATATTGCGGCGGCCGGCAAATCGCCCCATCTCCATACTCGCGACGTCAAGCGGATGAGTCAGTTGCCATACGTCAGCGGAATCAAGGTGACTTCGGGCAAGGCCGTCCTGGGCAATTACACACGCGCGGCGGCGCATTTCAAACGCGCCGGCGAATTCGCGATCTACCCCGGCAACGCCTATCTGATTTTCGATCTGTTCCAACCCTCCGCTGGACTCGGCGGGCGGCTGCGCTCCGGATGGAACCGCTATCTCACCAACGGCGCCTTGCCGCACGGCGTCGTCGCCGGCGCCGCCAATGTCATGCCCCGTGAATGGCAACGCGCATGGCAGGTATGCCGCGCGGGCGAAGCCTCTTTGATGGGCCGATACGGCGCCGTCATGGAGGAGTTTCGCGCCGCCGGCGAATTCGCCGGAGCCAGCCCGAAACGGACGATCGCCTGCCTCAAGGCCGCCCTTGGCCATCTGGGCGTGATTTCGAGCGAAGCGGTCGCGGCCGGCACGCCCGCGCTCGAACCGGACGAACGCCGCGTCTTTATCCGGCGCTTCAATGAGCTGCGCCGGCGCGCCTGCGTCACCCTCGAGCCGGAATGGCTGAGCCATTGGACGACGCGGCCGGCGGGGCGGCGGATGGCGCTGCGGGATGCCTGAAGCGAAGCTCGACGCGGCCGGATGCGGCAGCATGGTGGTGGATTATTTCCATCGCACGCCGCGAATTATCGGCGCGGATGAAAAAATCCTGACCGACGCCGCCGCCGCGGGCGCGCCGCCCTACCCGCCCGCGGTCGGCGGCGTAACGCTGAACCATCTCGGATGGGCGCGCATCCTCGGACTGAACGTCGGCATCTTCGGCAAGATGGGCGACGACCGCAACGGCGAGCTGTTGCGCGCCGGGATGAACGCGCTCGGCATCAGGCATCATTTGACGCTCGACGGCAGCGCCAGTTCGAGCGCGACGATCTTCGTCGATCCCGAGGGCAATCGCGCGATTTATATGGTGCGCGGCGCCACCGCCGAACTCCGGCCGGCGGAAATCCGCCGTCGGCATGGCGCTTTTCTCCGCTCGGCCCGTCTGGCGACGACCGAAATTTCACAGCTTCCGCTGGCGACCGTGATCGCGATTCTGGCCTGCGCCCGCGCCCATGGAATCCCGACCGTGCTCGACGTCGACGTGGCGCCGGCCGACGCCTGCGCCACGCTCGGCACGCGGGCGGAACTCGAGCGCGCGCTGGGACTCGCCACCTATCTGAAACCGGCCAAGACCGCCGCGCGTGAGCTGGCGCCCGGCCTGCGCGATCCCGTCCGGATGGCCGAAACGATCCGCGCGCGCTACCAGAATCGCGCGGTGGCGATTACCGACGGTGAGCGCGGATGCGCGATCGCGGCCGATGGCGTCGCGATCCGGATTCCCGCCTTCCGTGTGCGCCAGATTGACTCGACCGGAGCGGGCGACGCCTTTCTGGGCGCGATGGTCGCGGGTCTCGGATGGGGCCTCGATTGGCCGGCGATCGGTCGCCTGGGCAACGCGGCCGGCGCGGTCTGCGTGACCCATCCGGGCGGATTCCCGAGCGGCTTCGAACGGCGCGACGAAATCCTCGCGCTGTACGGCGCACCGCTGCCGAAAGCCGCGACCTCCGCGGGACCCGCCGCCGCCGTCGCGGACCCTCCCGCTCCCGCCGCTGAAGTCGCGGGCTTTTTCGCGCTCTGCCTGGCCGAGATGGGCGCGCTCAGCGACGCGATCGATCTTGGCGCGATCGCGCGCGCGGTCGGCGCGATCCAGGCCGTGGCGGCGCGCGGCGGCCGGGTTCATGTTACCGGCGTGGGCAAGCCCGAACATGTCGCCCGTTACGCGGCGAGCATCCTGTGCTCGGTGGGCACGATGGCCACGTTTCTGCACGCCACTGAAACGCTGCACGGCAGTCTCGGCCAGGTCGATCCGCGCGACGTCGTTATCGCGATTTCCAACAGCGGTGAAACCGCCGAGCTATGCGCGGCGGCGCGCGCGATCCGCGACCACGGCGCGCGGATTATCGCGATCACCGGCGGCCGCGATTCCACCCTCGCGCGGCTCGCCGAGGTCTTGATCCATGCGCCGGTGGTGCGCGAAGGCGGCGTGCTCGGCCTCGCCCCGCGCATCAGCGTGCTCGGACAGGTGATGGTCGTCGCGGCGTTGTCGGTCGCGCTCGAAGCGGCGCGCGGCCTGACGCTCGAGGAATACAGCCGCTGGCATCAGGCGGGCGTGCTCGGCGACGCCGCCCGCCGTCTGGCCGCGCGGCGCGGAATCACCGCCGATCCGGTCGACTCGGCGTCCGCGCCGAACCTGTCATTGGTCGCCGGGCGGCGGCGGCGTCCCGTCGGACCGCGCCGCTAAAATCTAAAGTATTACTTAAAGTTTACGCATTCCGCCGGCCCGACGGCGTCTCACCGCATCCCAGCGCCAAAATCTAAACTATTACTTTAGATTTGTATGGACGACGCTCGCCGCCGACGCCGGGCAACCGCGTTCGCATGATTCAGCGGCCGACGAACTTCGGCGCGCGCTTGGCCTGAAACGCCCCGATCCCCTCGCGATAATCCTCGGTGCGTCCGGCCGCGCCCTGCGCCTTCGCTTCCGCCTCCAGCACGCCGTCGAGTCCGAGCGCTTCGTCGCGAATCCGGGCGATCAGCCGCTTCGATTCCATCAGCGCCGCCGTCGGACCCTGCGCCACTTGCGCGGCCAGCTTGCGCATCTCGTCGAACAAGGCGTCGCGGGGAAGCGCGCGATTCGCCAGGCCGATTTGGGCGGCCTCGGCCCCGCTAATCAGCCGCCCGCTATAAATCAATTCGAGCGTGCGATGGCTGCCGATGCGCGCGACCATGAAGGCGTGCGCACCCGAATCCAGCACCGCGCCGATCCGGGCGAAGGGCGAGCCGGTCTTGGCGTCCTCGGCGATGTAGACGACGTCGCAGGCGAGTGCGATACCCAGGCCGGCGCCGAGACACGGGCCATGAACGGCGGCGAACGTCGGCGCGGGGAAATTCGCGATTTTGCGGATCATCGGATTGAAGACGGTCTTGAGGATCGACTCGGCGTCCTCCTTGCCCGGCTCGGCCCCCGCAAGGTCGCGACCGGCGGAAAAGGCCGGACCTTCGCCGCGAATCATCAGCGCGCGCACACGGGCGCGCTCGGCCTCGGCCAGCCGACCATTCATCGCGGCGACCATCGCGTCGTCGAACGCGTTCATTTTGGCCGGGCGGTTCATGATGATTTCGCCAACATCTTGCGAAATTACCAGTTCGACGCTCATCGGGATTCTCTCCTGGCGCGCGAGACGCGCATGGACAAGCGGCCGCGGCGAGGCATTCGCGCGCGGCCGCCTGGGCCGGGTTCGGCGGCGATTATGTCAGAAAAGCGGCGCGCGCAAAAAACCGGCGCGTCAGAACACCGGGATGATATCGGCGTCGGAAATGTCGCCCACGTCAACGCCCTCGATATCGAGTTCCGGAATCGCCGGGAACTCGATCCGCCAGCGTTCCAGCAGCTTGCGCACCTTGGCGATCGCGATACGCCAGTTTTCGGCCTGCTCGTCCACGCGCAGAACGCCGAGACCGGCGCGGCGCGCGATATCGAGCAGCACACGATGGTTGTCGAGGAAGTAATCGGGCAACTGCCAGAACATCGGCGGCGGTTCCCACAACACCATCGAGAGGAACACGAAGCCCGCGCGCAACTGCTTGGTGACGAAAGCGCGATACTCGTCGTTCAACCCCGGCCATTCCTTTTCCAGCAGCGTGATGCAGATCTGCAGATGGCGCGATTCGTCGCGGCCGATGCTGCGGAAGACCTGCTCGAACACCGGATGGCGGGTCGCCCGGGCCATCCCGTGGAACAGCGTCGAGGAGGCGACCTCGCCGAGCATGAAGGAGGTGAACAGCACCGCCAGCGGATACTTGCCGACGGCGTTGTTGAAGCCCGTCCAGTAGCGTCCGCCGTTATGGTAAAGCCAGTCGATATTGTTGAGCGCGGCGCGTTCGAGCTCGGTCTTCGGCGTAAAGCCCTGCGGGCCGTTGGGAACGAGCCGCTGAATCGCGCGCTGGCAGCATTCCTCGTGATTGGTCTCGTCGCGCGTGATCGAAAAAAAGCACTTGCGGATCGGGTCTTCCTGATGCGTCTCGAAGGCGTGGATCATCGCGCGGCCGAACACCGCCGGCCCCGAGGAATCGAAATTCGACAGCAGCGCCCACCAGTACATCATCGCGATTCGCTCGTCGGCC
>JAJXYM010000270.1 GCA_021780585.1 Deltaproteobacteria bacterium | reverse complement strand
GTCCGATCGACAGCCGAATCGATCAGACGCTCGGCGAGGAGGAAAAAGCCGGCCTGACGGGTTTCGCGCGTTACGCCGCGTTCGGGCGGCAGGTCCGCGCACTTAAGGACCAACTGCTTTCGCTGCTGGGCGATCTCAAGCGGGCCGGCAAGCGAATCGCCGCCTACGGCGCGCCCGCCAAAGGCAACACTCTGCTGAATTATTGCGGAATCGGCCCTGAATTGATCGAGTTCACGGTCGATCGCAGCCCCCACAAACAGGGGATGTTTCTTCCCGGCTCGCATCTGCCGATTCTGCCGCCGGAGGAACTGCTCGTCCGCAAGCCCGATTACGCATTGCTCCTGCCATGGAATATCGCGGACGAAATCGTCCGCCAACAGAGTTCCTATCTGCTCGCTGGCGGGAGATTCATTATTCCGGTTCCTGAACCGCGAATTCTGGAGCTCTCGGTCTCCCAGGCGTCGGTCGGGAAATGAAGTTCATCGAGACCGTTCTGAAGGGGGCGTTTGTTATCGAGCCCGAGCGAATCGAGGACGAACGCGGGTTCTTTGCGCGCACCTTTTGCCGTCGCGAGTTTGAGGAGCGCGGCCTCAACCCGAACCTTGCGCAATGCAGCGTATCGTTCAACCACAAACGGGGCACTTTGCGCGGGATGCACTATCAGGCGCCGCCACACGCGGAATGCAAGCTGGTGCGCTGCGCGCGCGGCGCGATTTACGACGTAATCGTCGATCTGCGCCCGCAGTCGGAGACCTTCCGGCGCTGGACGGCGGTGGAATTGAACGCCGACAACCGGCGGGCGCTATACGTGCCCGAAGGCCTTGCCCACGGCTTCGAAACGCTCGCGGATGAAACCGAAGTCTTCTATGAGATTTCCGAATTCCACCATCCCGAGTTGACGCGTGGTGTGCGATATGCCGACCCAACCATTGATATCAAGTGGCCCATAACGCCAACGACGATGTCACGGCGGGATGCTCAATTGCCATTTTTCAATGAAGAAACAATCGAATTTGAGGTCTCCCACGCCGTTTTTCCCCGGCGTAAAACGCGGCGCGCTTGACGTCGAACTGAACCGCGAGATGACGAAAAGCGATCAGATCAATGTTATCCGTGAGTTCAAGAACTCCGGCGACTCCACTTCGGATCGTATTGACATAGTCGAAAAGCAGCTTGGAGTCATTGGGTCCCTGCAACCGATTACTGACGCCGCGCTGAGCGATAATGCTCTTCTCGATGATATCACCTGTTGGCGCCAGCGGAACCGCCACTGGTTCCTTACGCAGTTCCGAGCCACCAAGGAGCGAACGCGCACCTGGCTTTCGCAAGTCGTTCTGACTGATGACCAGCGTCTATTGTTTCTAGTTCTCGATTCTCGCCAGGAGAGAATTGGACATGTGGGCTTGTCCGGGATCGATTGCGAATCCGCCGAGATTGACAATGTGTTGCGGGGCAAAAGCGCCCATCCCGCGCGGCTAATGTTTCACGCACAGAACGCGCTAATACGTTGGGCGCATCGCGTCTTGGGCGCGCGGAACCTTTTTCTGCGTGTGTTTGCGGACAATCCGCGCGCAATCGCGGGTTATGAGGCGTTAGGGTTTCGCCAAACGGCAGCCGTTGGATTGGCCAGAGTGGAGCGGAATGGCGAGGTGAGATACGAGGAAACCTCGAATTTGAATTTTAACTGCGAAAGACGCCTGCTTAGAATGACGCTTGATTGGAAACGCTTTTTCGCCGCGGAATGATTGCCACTATGAACAAGAGAAACCTTGAATGGCTAGCTGAAAGCGTCAAGGAACGGTACTCGTACAATTTCACCTGGCTCGGTAGGCCGATTATTCAGTATCCGCAGGACATCCTGGCGATGCAGGAACTAATCTGGAGAGTACGGCCTGACCTAATCATCGAGACCGGCGTGGCTCATGGCGGCTCCCTGGTGCTTTATGCGAGCATGCTCGAACTGATTGGAGGCCCGGGAGAAGTGCTGGGAGTCGATATCGAAATCCGTCCGCACAATCGAAGCGCTATCGAGTCGCATTCAATGGCCAAGCGCATACGGCTCGTTGAGGGTTCGTCGGTTAGCGACTCGATCGTCTCCGAGGTTCGCGCGCGGGCGGCTGGCCGCAGGACGATGGTCGTGCTCGATTCGATGCACACTCATGCCCACGTGGCGCGGGAATTGGCTGCGTATTCGCCATTGGTAAAGCAAGGAAGCTATGTAGTGGTATTCGACACGGTGATCGAAGACCTTCCAGCCCATAGCTACCCTGAGCGGCCTTGGGATAGAGGCAATAACCCAAAAACCGCGGTATGGGAATTTCTACAGTCTAACGATCGATTCGTCATCGATCGCGAAATCGAGTCGAAGCTGCAGATCACCGTCGCGCCGGACGGCTATCTCAAATGCGTCAAGGACTGAGAGCTGATGGAACCGATACCGGTTTTCGCCCCGCATATCGGCGTTGATACGCTCAAGCATGTGACGGACGCGTTGGACGTTGGGTGGTTGGGCATGGGAGCCCTGACCAAGGAGTTCGAGGAGCGAATCGCCAGCGTTTTGAACCTGCGCGACCGTTATGTGGTCGTAACGAACACCGGCACGTCGGCGCTCCATATCGCGCTGCTCGCCGCGGGTGTCGGTCCTGGGGACGAAGTTATTACCACCTCATTCAATTATGTGGCGGATCATCAGGCGGTCATCGCCACCGGCGCCAGCGTGGTGATGTGTGACATCAGGGATGACAATCTCGGCATCGATTGCGACAAGGCCGGCGAACTCATCGGCCCGCGCACCAAGGCGATAATACCGCTCCATTTTGCGGGTATAGCTTGCGACGTTGAGGGTGTGTATCGACTCGCAAAGCGACACCATCTCCGCGTGGTGGAGGACGGCTGTCATGCATTTGGAACGTCGGTGGACGGGCGGCCGATCGGCGGCTTCGGCGACATCGCCTGCTTTAGCTTCGATCCGGTGAAGATTATCACGAGCATTGACGGCGGCGCCGTCGTCACTCCGAACCGCGCGGAATTGGAACGACTCCGCCACCTGAGGCTGCTGGGCGTCGACAAGGATACTCTGCTGCGCTACCAGAACAGCCGCGCATGGGACTATGACGTAGTGAGTCAGGGGTTTCGCTATCATCTGACCAATGTCATGGCCAGCGTCGGCCTGTCCCAGATCAAGCGTCTCAGCGAATTTATCGAGAGCCGGCGCGAGGTCTGCCGCCGCTACAACGCCGCGTTCGCCGACATCGACGGGCTGACGCCTCCGCGCACCGACTTTGCCGACGTCTCGCCTTTCATCTATAGCCTGCGCGTGCCCGGGAATCGCCGCGATTCGCTGATTCAACACCTCGACAAGCGCGGGGTGGGCGTTGGCGTCCACTTCATTCCGGTTCACAAGCACACCTATTTTCGCGAGGCGCGGCGCGGCGACATGGCGGTCACCGAACGAATCTGTCAGGAAGTCCTGACGCTGCCGCTGCATTCGAATATGAAGCCCGCGTGGGTCGAGCGCGTGATCGAGGGCGTAACCAGCTTCTTCGCCTGAACCGGCGAAGACGCGCCGGCGGTCGCTCTCCCTCCGTCGGTCGTGGAATGTCCACAGTCGGCAAAAACATCCTGTATAACTTCGGCGGACAGGCGACCCTCGCCGTGGTGTCGCTGGTCGCGGTGCGCTTCATATTCCAGGCGCTTGGCGCCGACGTGCTGGGCGTCATCTTCTTTACCGTAACGCTCAACGGCGTCCTCTGCGCCGCGCTCGAAATGGGCGTATGCGCCACCACGGTGCGCGAAATCGCCGCCCATCGCCACGACGATCCCCGCTATGTCCACGATCTGATCCGCACCGCCTCGCTCTTCTACTGGTGCGCCTATCTGGCGCTCGCGATCGCCGTCTATCTGCTCGCCCCGACGCTCGTCAGCCGATGGATTCATCTCGGCGCGATGACGCCCGCGCTGGCCGTTCACATGATCCGCGTGCTCGGCGTCGCCGCGCTCACGGCGCTGATGCGCTCGCTCTACGCCAGCCTCTTTCGCGGCCTGCAGCGGATGGAGCTGAACAACGGCATCGACGTGGCCGCGATCGTGCTCCAGCAGCTCGGCGTCGTCGCGATCCTCCACTTTGGCGGCGGCGTCGCTGCGGTGGTCGACTGGTATGCCGCCGTCTTCGTCCTGTGGACGGCGGTGTACGCGATCGCGGCCGCCGCGATATTTTCGCCGCGGACGCTGCTCCCCGGATTTTCCGCGCGCGTGATCCGCCGGAACCTGTCCTTCACCCTGAATATGGCCGCCATCTCCGCGATCAGCGTCGCGCATATCGAGGCCGACGGCGCGATCGTCAGCAAGCTGTTGCCGATCGCCGCGCTCGGCTACTATTCCGTCGCCGCCCGGATGGTGCGCCGCGCCAACGTGATCACCGCCGCCGTCGCGCAGGCCGCCTACCCCGCGCTCTCCCTGACGATTCGCCAGGACCGCCGCGCCGCCTTCGAGCAGTATCGCAAGCTTCACGATCTCATCTGCTTTGGCGCCATCCCGGTCTTCGCCGGCTTCGTCTATGCCTGCGTGCCGGTCGCCACGCTCCTGTTCAATCGCGAAGTGGCGGCGTCCCTGCTGCTGCCGGTCACGTTGCTCGCCATCGGCCATTATATGAACGGCGCCCTGAACATGCCCTACATTTTCTCGCTGGCGGCGGGAAAACCCGAGATCGCCAACCGCCAGAACGTCTTCGCGCTCTTTGTTTCATTACCCATTGCCATCGCGCTCGTGCGCTTCTACGGATTGACGGGCGCCGGCCTGTCCTGGATCGTCTATCACGTTTTCGCCTACGCCTATGGCCTGCCGCGGATTTGCCGCGAGTGCCTCGAGATCAAGACCACCGCGTGGCTGCGGCATCTGGGGCGGATCGCGATTCTCGCGCTTGCGACTTATGGGGTTGCATGGATGGCGCTTCCGTATGCCGAAGGCGTCTCGCCGCGCAATCTGATGCTCGCCTATGCCGTCGCCTCGGCGGCGTATCTTGCGGGCGCCTATGCGATCGCCGGCTCCTCGACCCGCCGGATGATCGGCGATTTCGTCTTCGTGCCGCGGGAGCGACAGTCGCGCGCCGCGTAAGGCGTGGAGCGCCCGAAAGTCTCATGGCCCAAATCACCACCGTGATCCCCACCTACCGGCGCCCGCGGCTCCTGAGCCGCGCGATTCGGAGCGTGCTCGCCCAGACTTACCCGGACTTTGAGATCCACGTATGGGATAACGCCTCCGGCGACGAAACCGCCGACGTGGTCGCCGAAATCGCGCGCCGCGACCCCCGCGCGCATTATCACTGCCATCCCGAAAATATCGGGCCGGTGCGCAATTTCGCCTATGGCGCCGCGCAGGTCGCCACGCCATTCTTCAATTTCCTCAGCGACGATGACATCCTGCTGCCGAATTTCTTCGCGCTGGGGATGCGACTGTTGGGCGAAAGCCCCGACGCCGGAGCGTTCGCGGGCGCCTCAATCCGTTCCGATCCGGCCGGCCGCACCTATCGCTCGCCGAGCCTGGCCTGGAAACCGGGCGTTTACGCCCCGCCGCGCGGCTGTTTCGGAATCCTCGGCCATGGCAATTTCGACTGGACCTCGATGCTCTTTCGGCGCGCCGCGTTCGACGCGATCGGCGGCCTGGACGAGGCGGTGGGCGAGCCGTCCGACCTTGACCTTCAATTGCGCATGGCGGCGCGGTTTCCGCTTGTCGTCTCAACCGACCCGTGCGCGGTCTTCGTGATTGGAACGCAGAACGCCTCGCAGCGGGTGTCGCCCGTCAGGCTGGCGCGGGCTTTCGAGCGGATCGTCGGCAAGTTCGAGGCCGACGCGGCGCTGGCGGCGGCGGATCGCGAGCAAATCGTTCGCCTGATGAAGCGGCGGCTTCGCGCCGAGATTATCGCCAAGTCTTTTCGCGCCGCCGCGCGCGGCGAGGCCATCGCGTCGTCGATTTTCGATCCACTGGGCGATGACGGCGGATTTTTCGGCCGGCGCTTCAACGGAACGATCGGCTTGCTCAACCGCCGCGACGCGATCGGCGCGGCGGCGCGCTGGGCGTTCCGCGCGGCCGACGGCGCCCGGTTCGCCGTCAAGCATGGCGCCGCCCGGATCAGACTCCGCCGGATCGCCGCGCGCGTCCGCTCCGGGCTTCATCCCGCATCCCCGGCCTGATTGGCGAGGCTGACTGCCCGCCCGCGTTCCTGATGTTCGCAATCGATTTAAATGTGAATCAGTGCGCGACGCGATCATTGCGATTATCGTTTCTGGGATTTAGGGCGTGAGCTTGGGTAAGACAAGTTTTGAGCTCCTTGAGATGGCGGCATACGGCCTGACGTGCATCTACGTCGTGTTGAATTTTCTGCTTTGGAAGGCGACGCGACTGACAGCCCTGGTCCCGGTTCAACTACTGATATATTTCTATACCCTGCACGTATATTTGCTGGTGTGTATCTATTATCTCGGCGGCGCGGAAAGTCTCGCTCCATTTATGGGTCCGCCGTTTTTCGCCCAGTTGGACAAATACCTGCTGGCCTCCTATGTAATCAGCGTACTGTTTGCGGCCGTTTACTCAGCGGCGCTGCTGATTGGCGTGGGCTCCGTACGACGCCGAAAAATTATAGCGACGGCAATCAAGGTTGACGGCTGGCGGCTCTGGGCGGTTGGGACCATGCTGGCGGCGGCGGCCGGAGCTTACTGGATCCCATACGCGATTGAGTTTCTAAGCGGCCAAGGGTCTGTCTACCTGATTTTTAAGGGAGGCGGCGGACTTGGTGCGTTTTACCCGATAGACACCTTCGCTCTCTCGGTTGCCGCAATGTTCCTTTCGCTGAGCGTAGCTGCGAGCTGCGGCTTGAGCGAGGGTCTAATGGTGAGAGCGGGAACGTCGGTGGGCTTGCTCCGCGCGGCGAGTGTCGCGAGCTTGGGGCTG
>JAJXYM010000337.1 GCA_021780585.1 Deltaproteobacteria bacterium | reverse complement strand
TCTTATCGAGATAGCCGGTGACCTTGGCGTGCAGCGCGGCCTCATAGAAGCCGACCACGTCGCCGGGCAGATCGATCGTCCGCACCATCAGGCCGAGTTGCGGATGGACCACGGTGACGGTGGGCTCGGCGGGCGGGGCGGCGGGTTCGGCCGGCCGCGCGCATCCGAACGCCAGGATCATCCCGGCGATACCGAAGACGCCAATCAAAGGACGCAATACGCTGGTCACAGTCCAACTCCGTGATGCGGTTAGAACGGGCGCCGCGGGCGCGCCGGACGGACGGCGTGCGGACGCATGCGCCGGGCCGTCCGCGACGCCGCGACCGGCGGCGCGGGAAACGGCGTTCGCGATCGACTTGTCAGTGCCGCATGCGCGGCGAATCAGCGCGCGAATCACTTGTTTCCTCCGGCGCGTTCAATCCGCGCGTAGAAAAATTCATAGATGCAGGGCACCAGCACCAGGGTGAGCACGGTCGAGACGACCAGACCGCCGACGGCGGCGCGCGCCAGCGGCGCGGAGGCTTCGGAGCCTTCGCCGAGCTTGAGCGCGATCGGCATCAGGCCCGCGACCGTGGCCAGCGCGGTCATCAGAATCGGGCGCATCCGGATGCGCGCGGAGTCGATTACGGCGCGGCGCAGCTCGTGGCCCTGGCGGCGCCGTTCGTTCGCGAAATCGACCAGCAGGATCGAATTCGACACGACGATGCCGACCATCACGATGATGCCCATGAAGGATTCGATATTGAGCGTGGTGCTGGTGGCCCACAGGGTCCAGATTACGCCGATCAGGCCCATCGGCACCGCGAACATGATGATGAAAGGATCGAGGAAGGAGCGGAACTGCGCGACCATCACGAGGTAGAGCAGCACCACGGCGAGACTGAGGCCGAAGCCGAAGCTCGAGAACGACGATTGCATCGAGGCGACCGAGCCGCGATAGCGCACGCTCACGCCATGGGGCAGCTTGACCGACTCGAGCGCCTTCTGGATGGCGGCCTGGGCGCCGCCGAGGTTCTGCGTGCTCGGCGAAACCAGCAGATCGACCACGCGCTGGATATTGTAATGGTCGGCTTCGGACGGATGGTATTGCTGTTCGACCGAGGCGACGTCGCGCAGCAACAGGCTCTGGGCGTGGCCGGTTTCGCCGGCGAAGCTGTGGACGGGGATGTCGCGCAGGGTCTCGAGCGAGGGAAAGCCCTTGTCCGCCTGACCGTACTGAACCGTCAGGAAATAGTCATTCTTGTTGGCGTGATCGATCCAGATCGACGGCGCGATATACAGATTCGAATTGAGCGCCGTAATCACGTCCGAGACGACGTCCTTCTGATTGAGTCCGAGGCGCGCGGCTTTGACCCGATCGACGCGGACGAACAGGGTGGGATATTGCTGCTCCTGCGCGATAAAGGTCTGCGCCACCTGCGGCAGCCCCTTGACGATTTCGTTCGACTGGCGCGCGAGCTGGAACAACTGGGCGAAGCTCGGGCCGGCGTATTGCACGTCGATCGGCGCCATCGCGCCGAAATTCAGCACCGCGTCGATGATGCTGCCCGAGGAGAACAGCGTCTTCACCTCCGGCAGTTGGAGCGGCAGCAGCTTCATCATGCGTTTTTCGTAGACGGCGGTCGGAACGCGATGGTCGGGCTTGAGCTCGACTTCGATAAAGCCGGAGTCTTCCGCCGAGTTGGGCGAGTAGATCGCCGAGATGCTGGGGGCGAGGCCGATATTCGAGACCACCATGTCGAGTTCGTCGGGCGGAATCACCTGACGCGCGATCGCCTCGATTTTGCGGGCGAGATCGGTGGTGACTTCGATTCTGGACCCGGCCGGGGCGCGGAAGTTGATCGTGAAGGCGCCGGCGTCGGTTTCCGGAAACAGCTCCGTGCCGAGCAGCGGATAGATCAGCATGCTGACGACGAAGAGCAGGCTCACCGCGCCGATCACCACGAACTTGCGATTGAGCGAGCGTTCGAGAAAACCCTCATACCATCCGGCGAAACGTTCGTAGCCGCGATTGAACGCGGCGATCAGTCCGCCGCCCTCATGATGTTCGGCGGCGGCGGCGAGTTCCGGGGTGAGGAAGCGCGCGCAGTAAATCGGAATGACGCTCATCGCGACCAGATACGACGCGCCCATCGAGAGCACCACCGCCAGCGCCAGCGCGCTGAACAGATACTTCGCGACTCCGAACAGGAACATCACCGGAAAGAACACGATGCAGGTGGTGATGGTCGAGGCGAGCACCGGCAGCGCGACTTCCTCGGCGCCGTCGCGCGCCGCGTCCATCGGGGCCTTGCCTTCGGCGAGATGGCGGTTGATGTTTTCGAGCACGACGACGGAATCGTCGACCAGCCGGCCGATCGCCAGGGCGAAGCCGCCCAGCGTCATGATGTTGATGGTCGAGCCGTTCATCATGAGGCCGAAGGCGCCCGCCAGAATCGACAGCGGAATCGACAGGAAAATCGCGAAGGTCGAACGGAAGCTGCCGAGGAAGATCAGGATCATCAGCGAGGCCAGCACCGAGCCCGACACCGCTTCATGGGCGAGGCTTTCGACCGCCTCGCGGATATAGGTCGATTGGTCGAGGATCGCCTTGAGCTTCATCCCGGCGGGCAATCCGAACACCTGGGGCAGCAGGTTCTTGACGCCATTGACGACCGAAATCGTATTGGCGCCGACCTGGCGCAGCACGGGAATATAGACCGAGGGCTGACCGTCGATCAGCACCTTGTTGTACTGGATTTGCGCGGAGTCCTCGACCTTCGCGACGTCATTGACGAGGACGGGAGCCTGGCCGCGGCCGACCTTGACCGGCACGTTGCCGATGCGCGGGATGTCCTCGATCATGGAGTTGGAATAGATGTAGAAATCCTTGGCGCCAACCTTGACGTCGCCGGCCGGCAAAATCAGGTTCGAGGTGTTGAGCGCGCGCACCAGGTCCATCAGGGAGAGGCCGCGCGCCTGCAGCGCCTGCGCGTTCGCGTAGACCATCACCTGGCGGAATTTACCGCCGAAGGGAATCGGCACCGAGGCGCCGGCGACGGTCGCGAGCTGATTGCGGACGTTATAGCGCGCCTGGTCCTCGAGTTGGGTCTGGTTGAAGCCCTTGCCCTTGAGCGTCACCAGCACCACCGGCAGCGACGAGGCGTCATACTGCAGCACCAGCGGGGGCAGCGTGCCGGGGGGCATGATGCCGAGGTCGGCCATCGCCAGCGTGCCCATCTGCGCCGCCGCCGACTCGACGTTCGTACCCGGCTGGAAAAACACCTTGATAATGCTGACGCCGGAGAGCGAACGGGATTCGATATGCTCGATATTGCTGCCGAGCGTAAAGAAGCGCTCGTAGCGGAAGGTGATATTGTCCTCCATATCGAGCGGCGGCATCCCCTGGTAGAACGTGGCGACCACCACGGCGGGGATTTTGATATCGGGAAATACGTCCACCGGCATCCGCGTAAACGCGGTCGCGCCCATAATCACCACCACCAGTGCGGCGACGATTATTGTGTACGGATTGCGCAGCGAGAAACTTGGCACGAGGCAAACCTCTACTCAGGATTCAGATCTCATTCGGCCGCGGCCGAATTGCCACATCACCGTCCCGGACCCCGGGGTCCGCGCGGCAACGATCATGAACAGGTGATTTGCTTAGGCGAGAGGGTCGTCGCCGGCCGCGCGCGATGAACCGAGCTTGAGCCGTCGCTTGAAGATCCGTCGATTGAGCGGCGCGGGCCGCGCGGCCGGCGCCGGACGCGCCGCCGTGATCAGAATAATCAGTTCCGAGCCGCCGAAATGCGATACGCGAGTGGCTTGATCGATCGCGTTCCCGCCGCGTTCGTCACGCGAATCGTTGGTGAACTGATGCGAGCCGCTCAGGCTCGAACTGCGCGTATGGCAACTCGCGGGTCCCGCGCTGGCGAAGCTCATCCGCGGCGCGAATCCGATCATTGCGATCGCAACCACCACCGCGGTCACTGCGAATAGGTATCGGTTTCGCGAAAGCATTCCGGACGACAAAGTCGATTTTACCCCGCACTTCCGCAAATGCAAGTTATATCCGTGTTACGTACGGACGCTCCCGTTTATGCCGGTCTAGTCGCCGGTCAGCGGCCGTTCCGGCTCGCCCGCGCAATAGGCGCATCGGCACGTCGCCCGCATCTGGGCGGTGGTATAGAGCGTTTCGTGGCCATCGACCCAGCGCAGATAGACGCCATTGTCGCCCAATCGCGACAATTGCAGCAGTCGCTGCCTATCCGGCGCGATCGCTTCAGCCGTCTCCCCGCCGCATTCGTTGCATGGACAGTAGCGGCGCAGGTTCGCCAGCGGAAAGATGCTGTCGTGACCGTCGGCCCATTGCACGCCGATCGCGTAGCGGCCGACCTCGTTGAGTCCCTTGATACGCGGCTCTGAAGCCGCCGCCGTCTTTGACTTGCCGGGGATCATTGTTGCACTCTTGGCCCGTAACTATAGCATCGGACCGCCGGGCGCGGCGATGGCCCTTCGGCGCGGCGTGCGCCGGCGACGCGATTCGCGGCCTTAGCCGCACGGCGGCGCGGCGGCGTCGGCGGATGCGGGTCGCGGCTGGCCGCGACCGCGCGCGGCGGCGGCCCGATTTCCAAACTTGTTTGCGGAGGCATTTTCCCCGATGGACGAAAACGCGAAGAAAAAGGGCTTGCGGATGATCCCCTACGGCCTGCAGGTGCTCGGCGCCAAACATGGCGACAAGCAGACCGTGGCGACAATCAACTGGACCACCCAGGCGAGTTTCGCGCCGCCGCTGGTCGTGATCGGCGTCAAGACCGATTCCACCGCGCACGAACTGGTCAAACAGTCGAAGAAATTCACGCTCTCGATGCTCGGCTCGGGGCAGAAGGATCTGGCGCTCGCTTTTTTCAAGCACGTCGATCCGAAGGACGGCAAGTTCGGCAACTACGCCTATCGCGCGGGCCACAACGGATGCCCGATCATCAGCGACGCGCCGGCCGCCGTCGAATGTGACGTCGTGCATTTCTACGAGCATGGCGATCACAGCATCGTCGTCGGCCAGGTGACCGAGGCTCATCTGCATCGCGAGAGCGATCCGTTGACGCTCAAGGAATGCGGCTTTAATTACGGCGGCTGACGAGAGCGAAGCCGCGGACGGGAGGCGCGCCGCGACGCGCGCGCCCGCCGCGGTCCCTTCATGGCGGAGTTCCCGCGATTCGAAAGGAGACGTTCGTGGCGCAAAAAAGAGTAGTGGTGTTGCCGGGTGACGACGAAGCGCCGCGGACCGTCTTCGCCGCGCTCGAAGTGATTGGCGCGCTCAAGGTTGAGATCGACTTCGTCGAATTTCCGGTCGGCGAAAAATGGGTGCGCGGCGAAACCGACAAGGCCGCGCGCGCCGCGATCGACGCCTCCGACTCGACGCTCTTCGGCTCGACCTCCGGCAAAACCACCGCGATCAATTATCTGCGCTGGGGCCGGCAGACTTACGCCAACGTTCGCCCGTGCCGTTATCTCAAGGGATTCCGCAGTCCGCTCGCCCGTCCCGAGGGGATCGATTACGTGATCGTGCGCGAGAACCTCGAGGATCTCTATCTCGGGCTCGAAGGGCCGCTTGAAGCGCTCGCGCCGCTGCATTTGCATAGCCGTATCCTGCGCGCCGATCTCGACACGAGCGAGCGCGGCAAGTTCGCGATCAAGGTGATCACCGAACGCAAGACCCGGCAGGTCGCGCGCTTCGCCTTCGAGCTTGCGCGCAAACGCAAGACGCAGGGACATCCGGGCAAAGTCACCTGCACCTCGAAGTACAACATGTTGCGCGAGTCCGACGGACTGTTCCGCCAACTCGTCGAGGAGACCGCGGCCAGCTATCCCGAGATCGCCTACGAGCAGTTCATCGTTGACGATTTCGCGCGCCGGATCGTGCAGAGTCCGCACGCGCTCGACGTCGTCGTGATGCCGAATCTGTACGGCGATATTCTTTCCGACGCCGCCGCCGGCACGATCGGCGGACTCGGATTGGCGCCCTCCGGGTGCTACGGCGACGACTACGCCTATTTCGAATCGGTGCACGGCACCGCGCCGGACATCCTCGGCCAGGGAATTATCAATCCGACCGCGACCATGCTCTCGGCCGTGATGATGCTCGATTACCTTGGCTTCACCGCGGAGTCGCGGCGTTTCGACCAGGCGATCCGACGGGTGTATGCGGAAGGCGGAGCGGCGCTGACGATCGATCAGGGCGGGCGCGCCGGCACGGCCGAATTTACCCGCGCGGTGATCGCGAATCTCTAGCGCGGCCTCCCGATGATGGCTTTATGACGAGATCGCCCTGATTCCGGATTCTTCGCTCCGGCGGCCTCCGCTCAGAATGGCAAGCGGGACGCTCATTGTCGTCATTCTGAGCGAAGCGAAGAATCCCGTTTCGCCCCAGCTCCGTCGTCCCGTGGTTGTGCCGGACAACCGGCCGGTTCGCGGCGGTCAGTGAACGATCAACGATTCGATTAGTTCGAGCAGGCGGCGCCGTTCGACCGGCTTCGATACGTACGCGGTGCGTCCGCGGCCGGAATGGCCGAGTCGCGCCGCGCATCTCCCGGGCCGTGCGCATTTGGCGAATTCCTCTTATCAGTCATGCCCGGGTCAGGCCGGGGCATCCATGCCGATGACCAGGCCGACGGACGGATGGATTCTCGGGCCAAGCCCGAGCATGACGGTTTGGGGCCACGCCTGGGCGCGCTTTTGAGATCGCTCCGATTGGCGCGCCGCCAGGCGCGGCGCGAGATACTTCGGCTTCGTTCGCGGACTCGCTGCGCTCAGAGTTTGTGAGTTTTTCCGCTTTTCGGTCGAAACTCGAGAAAATTGTCCAAGTAAACTGGGCGGATTTTTTGATAAATCAAAAATTCACAAACTCTCAGAATGGCAAGCGGGACGCTCATTGTCGTCATTCTGAGCGAAGCGAAGAATCCCGTTTCGCCCCAGCTCCGTCGTCCCGTGGTTGTGCCGGACAAC
>JAJXYM010000325.1 GCA_021780585.1 Deltaproteobacteria bacterium | reverse complement strand
GGTCGGAGTCGCGGCCAACGTCGTCGCCAAGGATATCGGCTACGAACTGCGATGCGCCAAGCCGGTGCCGTTCGACACCGAATACACCCGCACGCTCGGCTACGGCGCGGTGCGCTACCTGATCGAGGGCGGTTCGGGCGCGCTGATCGCGATTACCGGCGGCCGGGTCACGCCGGTCGAACTGCCGCAGTTGCTCGATCCCGAGACCGGGCGAATCCGGGTGCGGATGGTCGACGTGACGACGGAGTCATACCGGGTCGCTCGTTCGTACATGATTCGGCTGGAGCCGCGCGATCTGCAGGAGCCGGCGCTGTCGCGGATCGCGGTCTACACCCGGATGGCGGCCGAGGATTTCCGCAACCGCTTCCTCCCCGCCGTCACCGCCACCGCGATGTAATGTGCGCCGCCGCGCCGGCCGGATGAATTAATCACGCGCCGGCCCGCGCTGGACCTAAACGGCCAATCGGATCGAACGCGGCATCCGCGCCGCCGCGCCTGTTTTCGCGACGTTACCCTAGATTCCCAGGCTGGCGAGCGGACCGCGATCGACCACAGGCGCCCGCTGCGCGCCCGGCGCCAGCTTGACGGACCCGGGCGTGCGCTCGAACGGGTCGGGCAGGCCGATCGCTCTGGCATGCTCCTTGAGCGCCGGCATCACCTCCTGCGCGAACAATCTCATGCTGGTTCGGCGCTCGTCATTGCCGGCCTGGCCCTGGATGCTGAGGATGATGAAGATGCCGGTGCGCAGTACGGTCATGATCGTTTTGATCTTCGGAATGATGGTCTTGGGCGTGCCGACAATGACCTGCAAATTCTTTTGCCCGCGGAGCAACGCGGCGCGCAGCTTGCGGCGGATATCGTCGTAATCGATCGCGCCGGTATCGCCGTCCTGCATCTGCTCCTTGATCTTCTCGCCGCTGATGCCGAGCCAGGCGCTGGTCTGCGTTTTGGCCATCACCCGGATCGCGGCCTTCGAGTTATAACCCGGCGGCATGGTGAATTGCGGCGCGGAGAAGGCGTTCTGACCGCCGCCATAGACGAAGCCTTCCGCCACCTGCTGGGCCTGCTCCTCGGTTTCGCCGAGCGCGGTCGCGATCATGTACCCGAAGTTCTCCGGGCCGGCCTGATAGCCATGCCGGGCGGCTTCGTCAGCGTAAAAGTCCCACAGGTCGCAAGTCGGCGCGAGCTGGGTGCCCAGCCCGATATACGGATAGCGATGCTCGGCGCACCATTGCACGGTTTCAGGACTGAGCGTCCCCGGAATCCACATCGGCGGATGGGGGCGCTGATAGGGCAGCGCCCACGGATTGACGTGCCGATAATGGAAATGTTTGCCCTCATAGCGCCACGGACCCGGGCGTGTCCACGCCTGCACGATGAAGTCGTGGGCCTCATTGAACATTTCGCGGTTGTAGGCCGGATTCGCGTTGTTGAAGAACTGCTCGGAACCGGCGCCGCGCACCCAGCCGGTCACCAGACGCCCGCGCGAAATGAGATCGATCTCGGCCAGCTCCTCGGCCATCCGCAACGGATGCTTGATCACCGGCAATGGGTTGCCAATCAGCACGAGTCGTGCGCGCTTGGTGCGATAGGCGAGCACGGCGGCCTCGACGTTCATCACCGACCCCATGCAGATGGGATTGCCGTGGTGCTCGTTGAGCGCGAGTACGTCGAATCCAAGGTCTTCGGCGTAGCAGTATTCGTCGAGATAATAGTTGTAGTCGTCGGCCGCTTTCTCGCGGTCGAAGAATTTATTGGATACGGCGAAGAACGCGCGATTCCTGAGCAGTTCCTCTTCGGGCAGCCAGCGATAGGGCCGTTCGGTGAAATATCCGATCTGCATGGGGAAAACTTAACTTTTTCGCGGCGCCATGCGCAAATGGTCCGCTGAGCGCGGCCGGAAAAGGTCGGCCCTGCCGCCGGAATCCAACGTGGTCACGCCGATCCTTCGGATTGCCGCGACGCCTTCTGAAAAAGCTCAAACACTTCCGCGGTTTTCGGCTACCGGTCGCTCAACCGGTTCGAATCGCGTCGCCGTCAACCGATGGCCGCTTAATCCGAAAGTCCACGTCCTCGGGGCGGCTTTGGTCTTACTCCGTGCGGTCGGGACCGGTTCCATATCGCCGTTCTTCGGCCGTCCCGACCGGTGCGGGATCCGGCGCCGCTCTATCCCCGCGTGTGCGGGGCAATCGACTTCCTTGATGCGGGCAATACCGAACGCAATCTGTCGGTGCGTTCGATCTATCGGGCTTGCCGCGCCTCAAGCGGAGGATCGGCGCCTCGACCCGGTGCGGAGGGCGCGGATCGCCGGGCGAGGGTAGTGTTGTCGGGAGTTCGGGAGGTGTGGGTCGGCCCCGTTCGACGCAGGCCGGCATTATGGTGTCCCCGACGGGATTTGAACCCGTGTTACCGACGTGAAAGGCCGGTGTCCTAGGCCGAGCTAGACGACGGGGACGGATGCGGAAGGCGTGAACGTATCCGTTCGTTCAGCCGCGAAAGACTAGCAGAGCCGCGCGAAGCCCGGCAAGCGGGCCGGCCGGCTTCGCCACGCACGCGACCCTTCGGCGGATTTTCCGGACTCACCCACCGGCACTATCGTCGCACGCCTTGGCCGACGTAGGCGCGGCATATGCCTCCACCGCTCGCAATTGAAGGCGGGTCGGCGCGCCCTTGCGTCCGGCCCGCGCGGGACGCGATTCAGCCGGAGAAGCGCACCGCGCCAATGATGTCGTTGACCGACGCATTGCCGCGCGCCGCCAGCAGCTCGTCAAGTTCCCGATCGATGCGGCCGAGCGCGCCCGCCCCCTCCTTGATCAGCGCCGAGCCGATTCCGATCGCACGCGCGCCCGTGAGATGCGCGATATAGGCGTCCCGTCCGCCGTTGACTCCACCGACCGCGACGAGGTCGAGCAGGCCCTCGCTGACCTGATGAAACGCATGCGTCTGCGACAGCGTACGCGCCGGACCCGTGACCGTGCCGGTCGCCAAATCGATCTCCAGGTCCTTGGGCAGGTCGTTGGCGCATACGACGATTTTCACGCCGAGCGATTTGAACAGATCGGCGATCGCGCGCGGCGCGTATTCCATCCGCGGCGGAACCTTGACCGCGACCGTGGCCTGAATCGCGCCACGCACCCGGCCGATCAGCGCCTTGAGCCGATCCAGGCTGGCGAATGGCGCGACCGATTTTTGCACGTAATCGTCGGCCAGATTGAGCTCAACGATTTTCACGCCGGCGCGGTCGAGCGTGGTCGCGACCGTGACGATCTCGTCCTCGCTCGCGCCGACCACGCTCGCGATTATCGGCTTGCCGCGTGCGCCCAGCTCGCGCGCGATGCCGGCGAAATGCTCGACGCCGCGGTTTTTCAGGTTCTCGGGCGCCTCGAGACCCGCGATATTGCACGATTTGAAGACGATCGCGCCGTTATGGCGGGCGCTTAACTCCAGAATCTCGCCGCGCTCGGCGGAATGCGGTCCCGACGCGTTCATCACGGACGAATTCAGCGCGACGCCGCCCAGTCGAATCGATGTGCGTTCCATGGCGATCTACCTACAGCGCCGACGCGCCGCACGGCAAGCGTCAAGCCGGGGGGCGGAATTCGCGCGCGCGGGATGCTATTGAATAGGCGCGGCGGATCGGCGCCGCCGAAAGGTAGCGAGATGCCAGGCGTACGGCTCGGACGCGCCCGCCTCGACGCGATTATCGCGCAGGCCGAGCGCGAATTTCCCAACGAATGCTGCGGGTTTATTCTGTCCGGCGACGGAGTCGAAGAGGTCCGCCCGATCCGCAATATCCAGAACGAAAAACACGCCGAAAATCCCCAGGCGTTTCCGCGCGACGCGCGCACGGCCTTCCTGATGGAGCCGCGGGAGCATCTGGCGGCGCTTAACGAAATTGATCGACGCCAGCTCAAGCTCGCCGTGGTCTATCATTCGCATCCCGACCATGACGCCTATTTTTCCGCGACCGACCGCGCCCAAGCCTGTTCGTTCGACCCGGCCGAACCGGACTATCCCGACACCGCCTATGTCGTGATGTCGATTCGGGACGGACGCTTCGCGCGCGCCGCCGCCTTCGTTTGGGATTCGGCGCGGCGGGAATTCGTCGAAACGGAACTGGAAATCGCGCCCTGACCGATCCGCGCGCCGCGCCGCAACGCGTCAGGAGGCCGAGGCGATATAGCTGCGCAAGGCCTCCAGCTCCGACTGCGCTTCTTCCAAACGCTGTTTCACGACATCGCCGATACTGACGATGCCGGCCAGCGCGCCGTTGCGGATCACCGGCAGGTGGCGGATGCGCTTGAGCGTCATCGTCTCCATCAGTTCGACGATCGGGTCGTCGGGCGCGCAAGTCTCGACCTCGCGGGTCATCAGGCGGCTGGCGGGAAACGCCAGAATCGCGTCGCCCTGCTCGGCGATTCCGCGAATCACGTCGCGCTCGGAAATAATGCCGGCGAGGCGGCCGTCCTCGGCGATTACCGGCGCGGCTCCAATCCGATGGCGGGTGAGGATCGCGACGACCTCGGCGATCGTGGCGGCGGGCGTCACGGTGACGACGTTGACGCCCTTGTGCTCCAAAACCGACGCTACCTTCTTCGGCATGGTCCAATCTCCTGGCCGCGGCAATTCAGGTATTAGCCGGTTTGATCAGTCAAATCAGTCCGCATAATGGTTTGTCAAGACTTTTCCGGGGCGCGGCGGGAGTCGCTTTCGCCGCGCGGCGGCGGCCGGTATCATGGAAGGATTACGCGGCATGCGCCGCCCGGCCATGTCGCCACGGAATCGCGCCGAACGATCAAAAATGAACGCGGCGCCCAGCGGAATCAACAGTGCTGACGCTCGATAAGGTCACCAAATATTACGGCGGCCGCGCGGTCCTCGACGGCGCGAGCTGGGCGATGCCCGACGACGGCCGGGTGGGACTGGTCGGCCTCAACGGCGCCGGCAAATCGACCCTGCTGCGCATGATCGCCGAGTTGTTCCCGCCCGACTCCGGGCGGATTAGCCGCCCGCAGCGCACCCGTGTCGGCTATTTGCATCAGGATTCGCCCGAGATGGGCGGCCGTTCGGTAATTGAGGAGACCCTGTCGGCGCTGGCGGAGGCGCGCGCGATCGATCGGCGGCGGCTCGAACTGGAGGAGATCCTCGCCCGCGAGCATTCGGGACCAAATCACGACGCGGCGCTGACGGAACTGGGCGACGTGCTGAGCGAGCTCGAGCGCCAGGATTTCTACAGCGCCGAGAGCCGCGCGACCGCGGTGCTCTTCGGGCTGGGTTTTCGCGAGGCGGACCTCGAGCGTGACGCGGCGGAATTTTCCGGCGGCGTGCGGATGCGAATCGCGCTCGCCAAGCTGCTGCTCCGACGGCCGGAATTCATGATGCTCGACGAGCCGACCAACCATCTCGATATCGAGGCGCGCAACTGGCTCGAGGAGTATCTCGAGGAATACGCCGGCGGCATCATTCTGGTCTCGCACGACCATTATTTTCTCGATCGCGTGACGCGCAAAACCGTCGAAGTGGCGCGCGGCGCGCTGGTCGAATACAACGGCAACTATTCCTACTATCTGGTCGAGCGCGAGCGGCGCGTTGAACAGGAGCTGGCGGCCTACGAAAAGCAGCGCGCCGAAATCGAGCATATGGAGGCGTTCGTCAGCCGCTTTCGCTATCAGGCGAGCAAGGCGCGGCTGGTGCAGAGCCGGATCAAGCAGCTCGAAAAGATCGAGCGGCTGGCGCCGCCGGCGGGACTCGAGCAGCCCCCGGCGATCGCGTTTCCCGAATGCGAACGCGGCGCGCGGCGGGTGCTGGAGCTGCGCGACGCCGTCAAGCGTTATGGCGAACTGACCGTCTACAGCGGCGTCAGCCTGGAAATCGAACGGGGGGCGCGGATCGCGCTGGTCGGACCGAACGGCGCCGGCAAATCGACGATGATCCGGATACTGGCCGGAATCGAACCGCTCGACGGCGGCGAACGCACGGTCGGCGAGCGCGTGACGGTCGGCTACTTCGCGCAGAACCTTTCGGAATCGCTGGATTACGAGCGCACGATTTTCGCCGAGCTGAGCCGCGAAGCCGAGGGCATGACCACCGGCGAAATTCGCGGCCTGCTGGGCGCGATGCTGTTTTCGGGGGACGACGTGAACAAGCGCGTCGGCGTGCTCTCGGGCGGCGAACGGGCGCGCCTGGCGCTGGCGAAGGTGATCGCGCGGCGCAACAACTGTCTGCTGCTCGACGAGCCGACCAACAATCTCGATATCGTGGCGAAGGAGACGCTGCTCGAGGCGCTCCGGCGCTTCCCCGGCACGGTCGTGATCGTCAGCCACGATCGCCATATCCTGAACCAGCTCGTCACGCAGGTGGTCGAGGTCGGCCACGGCCACGCCATCCGCTATCTCGGGAATTACGACGACTATCTGGTGAAAAAGGCCGCGGAGGCGTCGCGCGCCGCCAGCGGAAACGCGGCGGTTGCGCCGGCGACGACGGAAATGGCCGCGCCGCCGACGGGGCGCAACGGAGCCGCGCCGGCGGCGGCGGAAGCGAACGGCGGCGGCGCCGCCGAGGTCAAGCATAACGGCAAGTCCGGACCGAATGGCGCGGCGCGCGCGGTCGACCGCGAAGCCGATCGGCGGCGCTCGCGCAACGCCCGTCGCCGCGCCGATCTCGAAGCGAAGATCGCCGCGACGGAGGCCGAGCGGGCGGGTCTGGCCGCGGAAATGAACGATCCGAATTTCTATCTGAAACGCGCTGACGCCGACCGCCTGATCGCGCGCTACGAGTCGCTGGGCAAGGAAATCGAACGGCTGTACGAGGAACTGATGGGTTTCGAGGCGGCCGCGGACGCGGTCTGAGGCTGCGGCGATGCGCGGCGGGAACGCGGAAGCGATCGGCGGCGCGCCGCCGCCAATCCGCAACTGGATCGTCGCGACGGTCGCGCGGCGTTGGCCGCGGGCGGGCGTCGCCGCGATCGCGGAGTTGCGCGGCGACGCCTCGACCCGGCGTTTCT
>JAJXYM010000164.1 GCA_021780585.1 Deltaproteobacteria bacterium | reverse complement strand
AGAAAAGGGGCGCACGCTTTTTAATCGAGCGCTCTTGTTCAGTCACCCTCGGACTTGACCCGAGGATCCAAAACGATCGCCGCCTCCACGTCCAAGGAGAGGGTCGGGGAGAGGTCTCTCAACGATTTGGCCGTCCGTTGCGCAAGAGGGAAGAAGAACCTCACCCGCCGCGCGCGGACGCGCGGCGGCCTCTCCTCGGACAAGGAGAGGCGCGGGAAGAGGCGAGCCCCGGTGGTGTTCCGACGCGCTCGGTTCCAGCGAACCAAGCCTGTCACCCTGAGCGAAGCGAAGGGTCTCGGACCGTGAATCGGTGTGCGATCCAGCGACGGCGAGCGCGTCAGGGCCATTCGCGGCGGGCTACTTCGCCGACCAGTCTGAGCTTGGCCTCCTGCGCGGCGACGTCGATCGGATTGCCCTTGATTCCCGAGGCGAAGCCGCATTGCGTCGAAAGTGCGAGCTGCTCGTGCGGAAAATGGCTTGCGGCCTCGGCGATCCGCTGACGCAGTTCGTCGGCGGTTTCCATCTTTGGCTTCTTCGTCGAGACCAATCCGAGCACGACGGTTTTGTCGCGCGGAACTTCCGCGAGCGGTTCGAAGCCGCCCGAGCGCGCGTCATCGTATTCGAGCAGCAGCGTCGAGTAGCGCGTGGCGCCACGAAAGACCGCGCGGGCGATCGAATCGTAACCGCCGGCGCTCAGCCAGCGGCCGTCGTTGTTGCCGCGGCATAGATGGAGTCCGAAGCGGACGCCGGGCGCGTCGGCCAGTCGGTTGAGCAGCTCGATACCTTCCCCCAGTATGCGCTCGGGGTCGATGCCGTTGCGGTCGAAAACTTCGGCGCGCGCGGCGGGATCTATCAGAATCGCCAGTTCGGGCGCGTCGATCTGGATATAGTCGCATCCGAGCCGCGCCAGTTCGCGAATTTCCTCGCGAATCACCTCGGCGCCGTCGGCGAAGAGTTCGAACGGGTCGCGATAGACGGCGCGCGATTCCTCCCGCGACCAGAACATGAAGAGCATCATCGGACTCGGCAGCGTGACCTTGAGCGGCGTCCTGGTGCGGGCGCGGGCGTAAGCGAATTCTTCGCCGACCAGCGAGCGGCGGCGCACGAGCCGGCCGGTCGCGGCGAGACCGAGCGAAAGCTGCTCGACCGCGCCGGCGTCGGTGCGCCAGGGTTTGGTCAGGCCGGAGGTGCGGGTGAGGCCAGCGGTGGTCTCGATCAGCGAGCCGAGGAAGCTCAGCCGACGCTGTTCGCCGTCGTTGATGACGTCGAGGCCGCATCGCTCCTGCAACGCGATCGCCTCGTCGACGGCGCGGTCTTCGAGGCGTTTGAACTCGGCGGCGGACAGCTCCCCCCGGCGCATCCGGCGGCGCGCGTCGGTCAGCCATGCGGGACGCAGCAGGGATCCAATCGGTTCGGCGCGAAACGGCGGACGATGCATCGCGGGCCTCCTCCCTCGCGCCGGCGGACGCGGCGCGGGCGGCATCATAGCAGAGAAAGCGGGTGGGGCGTTCGCGGCAAACACAACGGGGCGTTCATCTTGCGACGAACGCCCCGCGCCAATCCGGAGACGGACCCATCAATGCTTCGGTTCGATACGTTTGCCGTAGGAGACTTCGCCCTTGTCGACGCGCAGGCTGAAGCCGCAATCGGGATTGGTGCAGGCCCACGCTTTGAAAATCACCGAAGCGCCTTCCTGCCCGTAATCGGAGAGAGGAATCAGCGTGCCATTATTGCACTTCTGGCACTTCGGCAGCTCCATCACCACGCCTCCTTGGCCGATCGGGTATCGACCCCGCTTGCAAACTATCGAACCAATTTTACTAAATCAATGCGCGTTTCCTCCGCGGGGCGCGGATGGCGCAAGCGGCGCGACTCGATTCCGGGAGGGGCCGCGCCAAGGCTCCGGGGCGGCCGCGATTCAGTCCGGATAGTGGACGATTTCGAGCTTGAGCCCGTCGGGATCTGTGAAAAAGACGGCGTAGTAGCCGGGCCGGTAGTCGTATTCGCGCGGCGGCTCGAGTATTCGGCCGCCGTGCGAGGAGATCTCGCGCGCCAGCTCGTCGATGCGGTCGCGGCTCGCGCCGCGAAAGGCGATTTCGCGCAAGCCGACCCGGGTCTTGTCGAATTTTTCGTTCCGGTCCTTCGAGACCATCACCCAGACGCTGCCGTGATCGCCCCAGAAGCCGATCATGCGCTCCGGCTGATCGTAATTTTCGACGTTGGGATAGCCGAGGTTGGGCATCAGCCACGAATAAAAGCGAATGGCCGCGTCGAAGTCGTTCGCATTGATCATCAGATGGTCGATTCCGCCGCGCATGATAGGCACTCCTTCGGCCAATCCCAGAATCGTCCCGATGCAGTCGTCAGGCAAGGAACGACCGTGCGCCGCCAGCCTTGCGGCCCAGATGAATCGCGACCGTGCCGAAGCCGGTCAGGCGATAGCTGGCCTCGGCGAAGCCCGCCGCGCGCATCAGCGCCGCCACCTGTCCGGCGTCGGGATGGACGGTGAGCGATTGGTAAAGATAGCGATAGGCGGCATATTTGCGTCCGACCAGAATTCCAAGCAGCGGCACTGCGGACGCGATATAGAGCGAGAACATGCGGCGCATCGGACCACGCGGCGGCGTCAAATCGAGGCACGCCAGCCGTCCGCCCGGCTTGAGCACGCGATGCAGTTCGGCGAAGGTCGCGCCGAGGTCGGCGACGTTGCGCAGCATGAAGCCGTTGACGATACAGTCGAAGGTCTGGTCGGGGAACGGCAGCGCCATCGCGTCGCCGACGCCCAAACGGATTCCCGCCGAAGGTTCAGCCTGCGCGAGCTTGCGTTGCGCCGCGACCACCATTTCAGGACAGAAATCCATCCCGACCGTGAGCGTTGCGCCCGCCCGCGCGAGTTCCAGCGCCAACTCGCCGGTGCCGGTGGCAATATCGAGCGCGACGCCCCCGCTCGGTTCGACGATCGCTACGGTTTCGCGTCGCCAGCGCCGATCCAGCCCGAGCGTCATCAGCGTATTGATCGTGTCGTAGCGCGGCACGATACTGGCAAACATTCGGCGAATCCGTTCGGGTTTGCCGCTATCGAGGGCCATCAAGGAGGAATTCGCCGAAAAATTTTGACCGCTAGCCATCGCGGCGACAATTATAAGCGTATCGCGGGGCCTACGGGAAAGCTCGCGCATCGCGATGACCCGCCGGTCAAGCGCGGAAATTGGAATAGGTTTCCAGCGTATTGCGTCAATCTGACGACTTTAGTTCATTGTTATGCTATACGAGCCTGACGAAGCCGCACGGTGCGACTTGAGACAGTCGATGACGTCCACGAATAACCTCGAATATCATAATCCTACGCTGCCCGAGCGCATCTTTAATCGGCTATTTGGATTATTGGTCAGGCTCGGTCTGGGCCTGCGCCACAATTACCTGGTTGAGGTTCCTGGACGCAAATCCGGTCGCCGCTACGCGACGCCCGTCGATCTGCTGGAGTTCGAGGGGAGACGTTATCTGGTCTGTCCGCGCGGAAGGGCGCAATGGGTCCGTAACGCGGAAGCCGCCGGACGCGTAACGTTGATCAAGGGGACGAAGCGGGCCGAATATGTGATCGAAGCGGTTCCGGTCGCGCGCCGTCCGCCGCTGCTCAAGGCCTACCTGGACCGCTTCAGCCTGACGGTGCAACGTTATTTTCCGGTGCGCGCCGATTCGCCGGTGGGCGAATTCGCCAGGATAGCCGTGCGCTATCCCGTCTTTGAGCTCAAAGCGGCGTCGAAATAGCGAAGATCCGCTTGATTGTGCAATAAATTCGCAAATCGGGAGAGCGAAAGGATTATTGAGCGAAGAATTACGTCAAATTCCGTCTCGATCGGCGCGGTCGGGTTGGACTTGTGGGTAATTCGACGTGTAAAAACATAAGGTATTGAGTTAAGCCGTGCAAAATATGATGATTTCACCAGAAATCGTCTTCTACGTAAGAATAAGGGGGTCTCTGTATGTTCATTCATTTTGACCGGGACCGAAGCGAAAAATGCGATAATTGCGGAGCGCTCGGCACGATCATGCACCTGTCGGTGGACCGCTGCGAGGCAATGCTGAATCTCTGCGTGACCTGTTTCGGCGCGATGGCGCGGGTCTTCCAGAACGCCACGGCGAAGCTCAGGATCGAGCCGTTGGAATATCGCGAACCGTGATTGCGCGCGCGCGGAACTTCTAAGATGGCCTTGCGATGGTTTCGGCGGGGAGCGGCCGCCCCCCGATGCAAGCATCTGGCGGTGATTCCCAACTTCTTGCGCGGCAAAAATCCCAGCTTTTGGCCGACCGGCGACGGCAGGACGCACTTTGACGGGCTATGCGACTATTGCAAACGCGACGTTTGGCGCCATGCGCTTCCCGACGAAGATCCGCCGTGGCGCCTTGCGGAGGAGGATTGCGGATGCGCGAAGACGGCCATCTCGCGTCCGCCCCGCGACTAATCCAACCCGGTCGCCACTAAAGTCGTCTGCGGCCACGCAGCGCAGGTCTTCCCGCGGCGCCGCTATGCCCGCAAATTCGCGCCTGACGTCGGACTCCGACTAATTTCCGACCTGACTGCCGCGCCCGCCGCGCGGATCGTATCCCGGCGCCGGCGCACGGTCGTCGCCGCGCCGCTTCAACGCCGTTCGAACTGTTTGGCCCCGTACAGGATCGACCGCGCCTTTTCGTCGAGCGGCTGCTGCGGCAGATCGGCCATCACGGCCATCCCGCGCTTGACCGCTTCGCGCGCGCCGATCGCGTCGAGCCAGCGCTTCAGATGCGGACGGGCGTCCACCTGTTCGGGTTCGCGGCGGATTCCGACCACCCACGGATAGCAGGCGATATCGGCGATCGAGTAATCGCCGGCGAGGTATTCGGCCTCGGCCAGCCGCCGGTCCATCACGTTGCATAGCCGGCGCGATTCGTTGGTATAGCGATCGATCGCGTAAGGAAGCTTTTCGGGCGCGGCGCGCATGAAATGGCCGCGCTGACCGAACATCGGACCCACGTTCGCCATCTGGAACATCAGCCACTGGATCACGCCGTAACGGGCGCGCGTCTCGGCGGGCATCAGCTTGCCGCTTTTTTCGGCCAGATACATAAGGATCGCGCCGGACTCGAAGATCGCGATCGGGTGGCCGCCGGGACCGTCCGAATCGACGATCGCGGGCATCCGATTGTTCGGGCTGATCCGCAAAAATTCGGGCTTGAACTGTTCGCCTTCGCGGATATTGACCGGGACAATCTTGTACGGCATCACGGTTTCTTCGAGAAAAATCGTGATCTTCTGGCCGTTCGGCGTCGGCCAGTAATAGAGATCGATCATCGCGGAGCCTCCTTGCGACTTGTCCACACAGCTTCGCCGCCCGCGGGCGCGATCGTCAAGCGGCGCGATTTGCGGCCGCGGCTTGACATTCGCGCCGCGTCGCCCAGAATGCGGCAAACCGCGGGTTCGATGGGTAACACTGAGACAGTCATGAATATGGATCGATGGCCGGGCTGACCGGAGCGGCGATCGCCGGCGCGGTCGCGGCGTTTCTCGCCGCGGCGGTCAACGCGGTCGCCGGGGGCGGCACGTTTATCGCCTTTCCGATGCTGACCGGAGTGGTCGGCCTGTCCGAGAAGCTCGCCAACGCGACCTGCACGGTAGGGCTATGGCCAGGTTACGCCTCCGCCGTGCTGGCGGCGTGGCGCGAAATTACCGGCTTGCCGCGGCGCGCGGTCGCGATGCTCACGGCGACCAGCGTCGCCGGCGGTGCGGTGGGCGGCGCGTTGCTGCTGCTCACGCCGCCGAGCGTGTTCCGCCAGGTCGTGCCGATTCTGCTCGGTGTCGGCACGGTCTTGTTCGCGGCCGGACCGCGCTTCAACCGCCGGCTCGATCGCGCCGAGCCGCTCGCCGCGCCGGGCGCCTCGGCGATGCCGGGGGTGTTCGCGGTGGCGATCTACAATGGCTATTTCGGGGCCGGCGGCGGCGTGCTGGTGATCGCGGCGCTGACCGCGTCAGGACTGCACGACGCGCGGCGCGCCAATATCCTCAAGATGGTGGTGCAGGTGACCTCGAACGCGGCGGCGCTGATTATCCTGGCTTGCTGGGGAGTGGCGTGGCCGGCGGCGCTCGGGATGATGCCAGGGGCGGTCGCGGGCGGGTTCGCCGGGATGCGGCTGGCGAACGCGATGCCGCGCCGGCTGCTGCGCGCGGTCATCCTTGTCGCCGGCGTGACTCTTACAATCGTCTACGGCCTCAAAGCGATGCGCTAGGCAACCTCGCGCATCGCGCAGGCGCGGAGTCGGAATCCAGCCCGACGTTCGCCCGGTACGCCGCTTTATGGCAGTTGTGAGGCGGCGGACCGCGCGGAGGACGCTGGCGGGCCGAACGTCTCAGGCTGGGGTCTGGGGCGGCCTACGTATCGTGGCGGCGGATGCTGCTGGCGAGATCGCGGCATTTGTTGGTGAGGCGAGAAAGATGGTCCTCGAATAGGTTACCCGTCATCATAACGATAGGATGATTACGGCGATTATCAAGGACTTCGCATGTCGGGTTCGTTCACATAAGGTTCGACGATGCTCAAGGGACTGATGAATACACTGAAACGTCGGCGGATACTCTGGGCTCGCACGAAGCGGCTTGCCAGTGCCAGCGCTCCCGTATTTGCCGCTTCGGCGCTCACGATGATCGCAGCAATTATTGGGGCTATGGGACAGGCGCCTTGCGCCACTCCGCCTTCTCCGCCTTCTCCGCCGCATGTGTGGAGCGCTATCCCTTTGGGGATTTATTTCCTTGCGGGTTTCGGATTCATAGGCTTGCTCTTTCAAGCATATCTCGAATATCGGCGCAGAACTCTCGATGCAACTTTAGTCCTTCGGTATCAAGATCAATTTGAGAGCAAGGATTTTATCGAATTGAGAAAATTAGCAGTTGACGTATTAAAGAGCAGCAAGAATCTCAATTCGCGCTCGCATGGCCTACAAGACATCGATCCAGTCTTGGATTTCTTGGAAGACTTGGGATTTTACGAGCATGGCGGTCAGATGAGCGCCGAGGTTATACATCATCATT
>JAJXYM010000418.1 GCA_021780585.1 Deltaproteobacteria bacterium | reverse complement strand
TCGTCGGCGATCGGCAGGTAATAGGGAGTGTTGCCGGGGTCGAGATGACGAACCTCGGGGCCTTCATGGCTGCCCTGCATTCGGGTATCGAATTTTTTCAGTTCAATCGCCATCGCTCACCTTTTTATTGCACGGCCGGATTTCGCCCGGATTGTACGAAACGCTTCGCCAATTACTCAAGACCGACGCCGCTTCGGCGTGAGTATCGACTGCCCGCCCGGAGTATCGCGCAACTCATAGCCGAGTTCATCAGCTTCCCGATTGATTTCTACCCGAAGCTCATCAGCGCGCTTAAAATTTCGTTCGAGGCGGGCGCGTTCGCGTTCCTTTTGTAATCTCTCTAATTTAAGCAAGCCAAAAACTCTCTGATCGCCCGAACTTTCCTCGAGTCGCGTTTTAAGGTCCAACCCCAGAACGGTATCGAAGAGGAATAGTAAATTCACGGCTCCGAAATCGCGCCGACGATAGGCTTCGCCAACTGCTTCCAGAGCGATCGCCAACGCCCGCGGTGTGTTCAGGTCGTTGTTCAGCTCAAGTTCAAATCGCTCGAGATACTCGCCGGCCCAAGGTACATCTCTGACTACCGCTTCATCGATTTCGTCTTCAGATTCGCTCAGTTCTAGATTCTGATTACCTTCATTTTCGGCCCGGCGCGCGTTACGGCAAAACTCGTCAAGATAATCGAGAGTTTTTTGCGCGGCGCGCACCGAATCGAGGCTGAACGCAAGCTCGGATCGATATTTCGCGCCGAGGCAGAGCACGCGGAAGGCGAGCGGATTGATTCCCTCCGCAATCAAATCATCCAGCACCGGGAAGCGGCCGGCGCTCTTCGAAATCTTCGCCCCCTCCATCCCGACCAGAAACGCGTTATGCACGAAATAGCGCGCGAACGGATGGCCGGTCGCGCTCTCGGACTGCGCAATCTCGTTCTCGTGATGCACCGGAATATGGTCGAGGCCGCCCGAATGGAGATCCAGCGTCTCGCCCAGATACTTCATCGACATCGCCGAGCATTCGATATGCCATCCGGGATAGCCGCGCCCCCACGGCGATTCCCATTGCATCAGATGGTTCGGCTGATTCAGCACCCAGAGCGCGAAATCGTGCGGACTCTTTTTGTCCGGCGAATGCTCCAGCCGCTGCCCGGCGTGCTGCTCGGCGAGGCTCTGGCGCGCGAGCCGGCCCGCGCCGCCGGGACCGCGCCACTTTTCAACGTCGAAGTAGACGCCCGACGGCGTGACGTAGCCGAAGCCGTTCGCGATAATTCGCAGCGTCACCGCGATCATCGCGTCGATATTGTCGGTCGCGCGGCACAGCGCGCTTTGCGGCGGCGTCGGATTATCGCCGGCGGGCGCGTCAGGCGGCAATTCGATATTCAGCGCCGCGCAATCGCGCTTGAACTGCGCGATATAGAAATCGGCGACCTCGCGCGGGGACTTGCCTTGGGCGCGCGCGGTCTTTTCGATCTTGTCCTCGCCCGCGTCGGCGTCCGACGTCATATGGCCGACGTCGGTGATATTCATCACGTGGCGCACGTCGTAGCCGTTGAAGCGGAGCGCGCGCTTGAGCGTGTCCACGAACACATACGCGCGCATATTGCCCAGATGCTGCGGCAGATAGACGGTCGGTCCGCACGAGTAGAAGGTTACGACTCCGGGCTTGAGCGGGACGAACTCCTCGACCGCGCGGGTCAGCGAATTGTAAATCTGGAAAGGCTTCACGATGACGCTCAGCCTAGCCTAGCGTGCGCGGCCGATACGCAACAAGGCCGTCCACGCGGGCTGGGTCAGCACTGGCGAGGGTTATCGGCGCGCGGCGCCGCGGCCGACTGATAGCCGTAGCGCGCACCCGCGATTCGCTGGTACTGACGGTCGGCCAGCCAGGCAAAGCCCGGCAGATACCATAGATAAGCGAGCCATCCGCGCACGCCCTGTTGATGGCGCAGGACCGCGTTGACCGCGCGCGCGCCGCGCCATACGCGGCCGCGATCATCGACGACGTGCAGCGCTTCCATCAGCGCGGCCATCGTCAAGCCGGGAAATTCGGCGCGGGCGGCGTCCTGATGGAAATCAATCAGGTCGATATGTCCGGAGTTATCGAACAGGCGCACCGCTTCGGCGCCCATCCGGCACAGTTCGCATCCGCCGTCGTACAGCACCGCGATGCGTCCGGGGCGGGCGCGTCCGACGGTAATCGCCGGCGCCGACGCGACCCGCGGCTCGATCGGGTTCAGTGCTGGCCGTACTTCGGATTGCGCGCCATCTCGCGCCGGCGCAGGTTTTCGCGCCAGATCCGCCATTCGTAGCCCTCGACCAGCGACTTCCAGCCCGCCTCGATCGTGTTGCCCGAGCGCGCCAGCGTAGTCCATGAAAGCCGCCCGTCGGTGAATTTGTTGACTGTGATCACGTCGGCCTCGGTCGATTCGCCGGTGGCGTGGGCGTAGGTCTCGGTGACCTTGACCTCGGCCAGGTACGGAAAATATTTGAGCAACGCCTTGCGCAGCGCGTTGTCGAGCGCGTGCACGACGCCAACGCCGCGGGCGGCCTCGGTCTCCTCGACGCCGCCGATCCGAATCACGATCGTCGCGTCACAGACCATCCGGCCTTCGAAATAGTCGTCGATAACCCGCCGCCGGACAATCAGAAACGGCGCGGCGTAATCGGGCGAGCTTTTGAGTTCAGCCAGTTCGCGCGAGGCCTGCGGCGCCTCCTGTTCCTCGAAAATCGACTCTCGCTCGGACACCGCCTATTCCTTCGCTGAAATTATCGTAAGCGTTTGGTTATGGTTCAAGTGAATTTCCGTTCGTGGCGCAATCATCGCCGCCGGTCACATCGCCAGCCCGCCGTCGATCTGAATCACCGCGCCGGTGATATAGGAGGCCGCGTCGCTCAGCAGATACGCCGCCGTCGGCGCGACATCGGCGACCGTGCCGAAACGTCCCAGCGGGATCATCGCGAGCGCGGCCTGGCGATTCTCCTCCGGCAGCGCCGCGGTCATGTCGGTCTCTATAAAGCCGAGCGCGAGCGCATTGACCCGCACGCCCATCCGGCCCAACTCCTTCGCCATCGCCTTGGTCATCCCGATCAGGCCGGCCTTCGCCGCCGAATAGTTCACCTGCCCGGCCATCCCGATCAAGCCGCTGATCGAGGTGACGTTCAGAATGGCTCCGCGCTTCGCCTTCATCATCATGAAGGCCGCAGCCCGCGCGAAGTTGAAGGCGCCGGTCAGGTTGACGCGCAGCACCTCGGCCCAATCCTCCTCGGTCATCATCACGAGCAGCTTGTCGCGGGTAAGTCCAGCATTATTGACCAAGCCGTCGATCGCGCCGAATTCGCGCTTGACCGCGTTGACCATCTCGCGCGCCGCCTTGAGGTCGCCGACATCGGCGCGAAAGGCCATCGCCCTGACGCCAAGGCCCTCGATTTCTTCCTTGAGCGCGGCGGCCCGCGCCTCGCTTTGCAGGTAATTGAAGGCGACGTTGGCGCCGCGTCGCGCGGCCTCGAGCGCGATCGCGCGGCCGATTCCGCGGGTCGCGCCCGTGACGATAATGCCCTTACTTGCGAGATCGCCCACTTAGCCAATCTTTCCGTCGCGGTTAGGATTCGTCCGTTCAGGGCGCGCGTCTGGAGGGCGGCGCGCCGTGAGGACGCGGCCGTCCGTCAAGTGCGATACGCTGGTCATCTTGCCGTTGACGCCGCGCGCGACGCCACGCGCCCGTTCAGACGCTGAACGACGAGCCGCATCCGCAGGTCCGGCTGGCGCGCGGATTATCGAAGCGAAAGCCGGCGTTGTGCAACCCTTCGACGAAATCGAGCGTCGTGCCGGCGATATAGGGCAACGAAACCTCATCGACGAACACGTTGACTCCCTCGATCACGGTGGTCTG
The DNA here is from genome assembly GCA_021780585.1 of Deltaproteobacteria bacterium. Taxonomy (GTDB): domain Bacteria; phylum Desulfobacterota; class Binatia; order Binatales; family Binataceae; genus JADMIL01. The sequence goes on along the minus strand of JAJXYM010000418.1, from coordinate 3,178 downwards.
ATCGCCGTCCTTGCGGTCGTCGAAACTGAGCGAATATTGAAATCCTGAGCAGCCGCCGCCGACCACCGAGATGCGCAGGCCCGATTCCGGTCCGAGGCCCTCTTTCGCAATCATCCGGCGCACGGTTTCGAGCGCTTTGGGCGTGAGCTTCACTTCGGGCGCCGCGACCACCTCCGGATTGGCGACAGGTTCATGCTGCTGATGGAGTTCGTCTGACATCGCAACCTCCGACGCATGGGAAGCACTAATGGGTGATCCCATCTGCCTCATAATAACGCATCGCCGACCGCGACGCATCCCGTCCCGGCCCGACCTCCCGGCCAGCAATTACATCCGCGCCGACCACCGATGCCGCTGGCGCGTGCTATCGTGCTTCACGCTGATCGGGCGATGGATCGACTTGCCGAAAAACTGATCGCGATCGCATTGGAACAGGGTTTTATCCTAGCTGGATTCACCACCCTCCGGCCGCTCGAAGAACGCGCCGATTTTTTCTCCCGATGGCTCGCCGAGGGCCGCGCCGCCGGGATGGAGTGGCTCGCGAAGACGCCCGCAAAGCGCCTCGACCCGCGCCTGATCGACCCGCGCCTGCGCTCGGTGATGACGCTCGCGTGGCCGTATATTCCCCCGCGTCCGCCCGCGATCGACTGGCGCGCCGCGATGCGCGGCCGGATCGCCGCCTATGCGCTCGGCCTGGACTATCACGATACCGTCAAGGCGCGCGCGCTGACCGTGGCCGCCGCGCTCGCCGCCGAACGTCCGGGGGCGGTCACGCGGGTCTACGTCGATACCGGGCCGGTGTTCGAACGCGAATGGGCCGCCGCCGCGGGCCTCGGATGGTTCGGGCGCAACACCAACCTGCTCAATCGTTATCACGGTTCGTATTTCTTCCTCGCCGAGATTTTGACCGACCTTGGCTTCGACGCGCCCAAGGCGCCCTATCGCGACCATTGCGGAACGTGCCGGCGATGCCTCGACCTGTGCCCGACCGGCGCGCTCGCCGACGGCTATCTGCTCGAGCCGCGCCTGTGCATCTCGTACCTGACGATCGAGCATCGCGGAGCGATTCCGCGCGCGATGCGCCCGCGGCTGGGCAACTGGATTTTCGGCTGCGACATCTGCCAGGAGGTCTGCCCGTGGAATAACGACGCGACCGCGGCCGCGCCGATCAATGAAGCGCTGATGCCGCCGCTGGCGGAATTACTCGCGCTCGACGACGACGGTTTCCGGCGCCGCTTCGCCAAAAGCGCAATCCGACGCGCCAAACGATCCGGCCTGTTGCGCAACGCCGCCGTCGCGCTCGGTAACAGCGGCAATCCCGCCGCGATTGCGCCGCTCGCCGCGACGCTCGCCAACGAACCCGACGCGCAGATCCGGGCGCACGCGGCATGGGCGTTGGGCCGTTTCGACGCGGCCGACGCGCGCCGCGCGCTCGAACAGGCGCGCCGGGGCGAATCAGCTCCCGAGGTTAATCAGGAAATTACGCTCGCGATCGAGCGCGCGCCTTGAGCCGCGCCCCGCATTTGGAATAACACTGGAGTTGGATAACCGATGGCCGCTTCGACCGACGCCCGGCGCGAATTCGCGTCTCTGACCGCGCGCGAACCGATTCCACTGGCTCGCGCCGCGCTGCTGATCGCGGGCGAGGAATATCCCGCGCTCAACGTCGACCATTACATGGACCGGTTCGCCGAGCTGGCGCGCGAAGCCGAACCGCTGGTGCACGCCGGTGACGACACCGTCGAGCGGGTGCAGCTCCTGTCGGAATTTCTCTTCACGCAAAAGGGCTTCGAGGGCAATCGCGACGCCTTCGGCGATCCGCGCAATTCCTTCCTCAACGAAGTCATCGATCGCCGCCTCGGCATCCCGATTACGCTGTCGGTGGTCTATCTCGAAGTCGGCCGCCGCCTCGGACTCAACCTCCACGGCGTCTCCTTTCCCACGCATTTCCTGGTCAAGGCGGTCGACGATCGCGGGGAGTTGATCATCGACCCGTTCAACGGCGGCGCGATTATCGGCCTGGACGAAATCCGCGCGCGCCTCGCGCAAATTTACGGCCAGCCCGTCGAGGTGCATCCCGCCATGCTCAAGGCGGTCGGCGCGCGCCAGATCCTCGCCCGGATGCTGCGCAATCTGAAAGGCATCTACACCGGCGCCGCCGATTGGCCGCGCACGCTCGCCGCGCTCGACCGCATCCTGATGCTCGATCCGCGCGCGCTCGACGAGACGCTCGAACGCGCCGCGCTGTACGAACGGATGGAATGTTTCAGCGCCGCGCTCAGCGATTTCCAGAGTTTCCTTGCGCTCGCCCCCGAGCATCCCAACGCCGACGGCGCGCGCGAGTCGGTGATGCGCCTGATGCGGCAGGTGGCGCGAATCAACTAGGCCGCCGGCGCGCGCATCGCGCCGCGCGGCTTGCGGAGTTCCGTTTGTGAGTGCGGGTTCATCCTCATCCGGCTTCCTTGAAGCGAGCCGCCAGAGCGTCGCCGACGCCGAATTGCGCCGCAAGCTCGAAAACGCCACCGGGCGCCATCTCGAGCACGTCGCCGCGACGCGCGCCGAATTCCCCGCGTTCGACTCCGAACGCGCCGCCGCCCGCCGGATCAAGGAGGACGCAATCGGCCGGCTCGATCAATTGCTGGTCGAACTCAAGCAGAAGCTCGAAGCCAACGGCGCCACCGTCTTTGTCGCCGCCAACGCCGCCGAAGCCCGCGCCTATATCCTCGACGTCGCCCAACGCGCCGGCGTCAAACGCGCGGTCAAAGGCAAATCGATGACCACCGAGGAGATCGAGCTCAATCCCGCCCTCGAACGCGCCGGCATCGAGGTGGTCGAGACCGATCTCGGCGAATATATCGTGCAACTGCGCGGCGAACGCCCCTCGCACATCATCACGCCCGCGATCCATCTTTCGAAGGAGGACATCGGCCGCCTCTTCGCCGACAAACTCGGCATCCCCTACAGCGCGCATCCGGAAACCCTGACCGCGGCCGCGCGCGAACGCCTGCGCACGATTTTTCTCAACGCCGACCTTGGAATTACCGGCGTCAATTTCGCAATCGCCGAGACCGGCACGCTCGCGCTGATCGAAAACGAAGGCAACGGCCGCCTCTCCAGCACGCTGCCCGAGACTTTCATCGCCGTGATGGGGATCGAGAAGGTCATTCCGAAACTATCC
>JAJXYM010000414.1 GCA_021780585.1 Deltaproteobacteria bacterium | reverse complement strand
TTCCGATCTTGAAGCAGCGGCGCGATGAATACGAGGAGATCAATCAGCGGCTCGACCATCCGAATATCCATTATTTGCCGCTGACCCGGCTCGGACGCGACCTTGATTTCAGCGAGCTGCGCGAAGCCTGGGGCTTAAGCGCGGTGGTGCTGACCAACGGCGCATGGCGCGATCGGCCGTTTCCGGTCGCCGGCGCGGATCAGTGGGTCGATAAGGGTCTCGTCTATCAAAATCCGCTGATTTACTGGTTCAACCACTATCCGGAGGCGGGCTATGACGGTCCGCGCTACGAGCTCGCGCCGGGCACGACGGTGGTGGGTGGGGGACTCGCCTCGATCGACGTGGTCAAGGTGCTGCAGATCGAGATGGCGCTCAAGGGGCTGCGCGCGCGCGGGATCGAGGAGGACATGCTGCGGCTGGAGCGCGAAGGGCTCGAGCCAGTGCTGAAGAGCCATAATCTGGCGTGGGCGGACCTGGGCCTCGCGCCGTGCACGCTCTATTACCGGCGGCGGGTGCTGGATATGCCGCTGTCGGATATCGCGCCGGACGCGACGCCGAAACGGGCCGAGGCGATGCGGCTGGCGCGGGCGAAGATTCTGGAGAAGGCGCAGCGGAAGTTCCTGTTCGAATTCCGCGAGCTGAGCGTGCCGACCGGCCTGATTATCGAAAACGACCGTCTGACCGGAATCCAGATGAGCCGGACGGAGGTCGCCGACGGCAAGGTGCGGACGGTTCCGGATTCGGCGCGGCCGGTGCGGGCGCCGATGACGATCAGTTCGATCGGCAGTATTCCCGAGCCGATCCCCGGAATTCCGGCGAGCGGCGAAGTCTACCAGTACCTCGATGCGAACGTGGGCCTGCTGCTCGAAGGGCGGACCGCGATCTACGCCGCCGGCAATGTGCTGACCGGGAAGGGCAATATCAAGGATTCGCTGGTGAGCGGCACGGAGATCGGCACGCATATCGCGGAGACCTATCTGGGCCTGAAGCCGGAGGGCGACCGCGTGCCGCTGACCGAGGCCGCGCGCGAACGGGCGCATCAGGACGGCCTGCGGATGGCGGCGAGTATCGACGCGCGCGCGACGATTCCGGGCGAAAAGGTCGCGGAGATTCTCGCGCGGGTGCGCGAACGTCAACGGGCGGTCGGCTTCGCGGGCGATTTTCGCGGATGGATTCGCAAGATGACGCCGCCCGACCTGCAATAAAGGACGTTTTGCTTTGACGCGAGCCGGACGGTAGCCTTTTCGGAGAGCGACGCGCGGGAGTAAACGAGTGGACGAATTGCGGCGAAGCGATCCGGAGATCTACCGGCTGATCCGGGAGGAAGAGCGCTATCAGATCGAGTCGGTGCGGCTGATACCGTCGGAGAATTACGTCTCGCGGGCGGTGCTCGAGGCGACCGGCTCGGTGCTGACGAATAAATATTCCGAGGGATACGCGCACAAGCGCTATTACGAAGGGCAGCGTTATATCGACGAGATCGAAACGCTGGCGATCGAGCGGGCGAAGGCGCTGTTTGGGGCCGAGCACGTCAATGTGCAGCCCTATTCGGGATCGCCGGCGAACCTGGCGGTCTATTTCGCGCTGCTCAAGCCGGGCGACACGCTGATGGGGATGGCGCTGCCGCACGGCGGCCATCTGACGCACGGCTGGAACGTGAGCATCACGGGATCGTTCTGGCGGCCGGCGCATTACGTGGTCGATCGCGAGACGCAGCGGATCGATTACGACGCGGTGCGGGAATTGGCGCGCAAGGAGCGGCCGAAGATAATCGTCACCGGGGCGACGGCCTATCCGCGCCAGTTCGATTTCAAGATCTTCGGCGAGATCGCGAAAGAGGTCGGCGCCTATCTGCTGGCGGATATCTCGCATATTTCCGGACTGGTCGTCGCCGGAGTCCATCCCGACCCCGTTCCGTATGCGGACGTGGTGATGACGACGACGCACAAGACGCTGCGGGGTCCGCGCGGCGCGATGATCATGTGCCGCAAGGAGCTGGCGGAGAAGATCGACAAGGCGGTTTTTCCCGGCTTGCAGGGCGGTCCGCATAACCACACGACGGCGGCGATCGCGGTCGCGCTGAAGGAAGCGGCCACGCCCGAATTCAAAGAGTACGGCCGGCAGGTGGTGCGCAATGCGCAGGCGCTCGCGGCCGAGCTGATGAAGCGCGGCTTCAGCCTGGTCTCGGGCGGCACCGACAACCATCTCCTGCTGATTGACCTTACGAATAAGAAGGTGATCGGGAAGAAGGCGGCGCAGGCGCTCGATCGCGCGGGGATCATCTGCAACTACAACACCGTGCCCTACGATCCGCGCAAGCCGTTCAGTCCGAGCGGGGTGCGGATGGGCACGCCGGCGGTGACGTCGCGCGGGATGGGCGAGGCGGAGATGAAGCAGGTGGCGGCGTGGATCGACGAAGTCGTGACCCATATCGACGACGAGGCGGCGATCGCGCGCGTCGGCGAGGCGGTGCGGGAATATTGCCGGGGTTATCCGGCTCCGGGATGCCTGCTTTCCTGAGCGTCGCGAAGACAAATCAATGATCGGCGGGCGAGCGCCCGCGCGGCCGGAAGACGGCGGCGCGGGCGCTTTGCGTTTGCGGCGCGGGCGGAGTCAATGCGCCGGCGGCGTATTCGCCAGCATCGCGGCGAGGCCGAACACGCCGATAATGAAGACGCATTCGACGGCTACCAGGCGAACCAGCAGGCGGCGGGCGGAGGGTTCGGCGACATTGGGAACCAGGCAGTAGCGATTGTAACCGCCGATCGCGACCACACCCATAAACAGCCCGATCTTCATGATCAGGGCGCGGCCGTACGCGGAATAGAGCAGGCGGCTGGAGTCGTAGCCGAGCGCGCGCAGGGCGAGGATCGCGCCGCTGGCGACGAGCACGCCGACGGCGCCTGCGGCGGTCGCCGAGACGCGCGTGGCGGCGCGATGGATCCAGCGGGCGGCGGGATCGCGATCGCTGAAGATTTCGCCGTGGCAGAGCGCGAGCAAAGCGCCCGCCCAGAGTCCGGCGGCGGCCTGATGGACGGCATCGACCGCGACCATCGCGCGGCTCCAGTCGCCGGCATGGCTGGCGATACTCCCCAGCAGTATCAGGGTCGCCGCCAGCGCGCATAGCGGAAGCGGCGCGCGATCGCGGCCGGCGAAGCCGAAGGCGACCACGGCGACGGCGGCGATCACGACCAGCCGGCATCCCCAGACGCGGCCGGCGTGGGTTTCGCGCAAAACTTCGGGAAGGTAGGCAAGGGCGGCGCGCCACGGCGCGTCGGCCATCGCGGCGACTTCGACGACGAGGGCTACGGGCGCGGCGAGGACGAGGATCGCGGCGAGCAGACGCCATAGCGGCGCCAGCTCCGCGACCAGCGGCGAGCGTGCGCCGGGATCGCGCGGGGCGAGCGCGACTTCGAAGGCCGTCGTGCCGAAGAGGATGGTCTCGGCGGCGACGATCGGCCATTGCGCGAGCGCGCTCGCCCCGATCGGGGTCATCGCGGCGGACCGGCGACAGTGAACGAGTAGGAGCCTTCGGTGCGATGGCCGTCGGCGCATACCACCCGCCACGCGACGGTGTAAGGGCCGGGTTTGAGGGGAGGAACGGCGGCCGAGAGACGGCGCTTCGCGGGATCGACGACGGGCGGCGCGGCGGCGAGATTGCGGCCGGCGGCATCCATCACCTCGAGTTTGGCGAAGAGGGTTTCGATCGGCGCGTCGAAATCGATCGCGACGCGGGCGGGCGACGCGGCGACGGTCGCGCCGGCCGAAGGGTTTTCATGTTCGGGGAAGGCGTGCGCGGCGGCGGCGCGCGGCCAGCTCACGATCGCGGCCGCCAGCGCGGCCCCGCACAGCGTCAGCTTCCATGCAGTCATCGCGTTCATCCTCCAAACAGCGTCCAATTGCCCTGCGGAATGATGGAATCGTAAAAGATGTCGAGCAGTCCGATCACGGCCGCGTGAGTGCCGGGAACGCTGGCGTTGTTGATCGGGAACTGCGTGCCGAGGCTCAATTCGAAACGATAACCGACGTAGGCGATTCCGGGGGTGGCGACGAGGTTGGGAAAGGTCTGGCCGGACGGTCCCGCCACCAGTTGTGAGTAATTGACCTCGGTGAACAGGAAAAGATTGCGCAGCGGCCACTCCAGCCCGATGTCTTTCACCGAATTGCTCAAATATGGCAGCGAATACTCGACCACCTGGTCGGCGAACATCAGATGGCTGGTGTGTCCGTTAATCGCCGGCAGGTAGCCGAAATCGCCTTGCAGACCAAAGGGTCTCAGGTATTTGAGTCCCGGCCAGTTGGGAAGATCGCCGAGGCCTTTTTCCCAAACCAGCTCGGGGCCAAGACTGGTATGGTTCTGGGTTTGCACGCTGGGGTTGCCGGTGGGCAACTGCAGATCGAGCATCGCGCCCATGAGAAATTCATGTTCGGGGACCACCAGAAAGGCGTATTTGAGGAACATATCGAGGTCGTCGAATCCGCTGACGTGGCGGCCGACCTTGGGCGATTGATACTGCCAGGCGCTGCCGACGCCGACGCTGAAGCGGGGCATTTCGTTCGCGTCCATGGCGAGGACTTTTTCGACCGAAGAGCCGAGGGAAAACGTTTGGCCGGCGCTGGTTTTGGTCCAATTCGGCTCGACGATGTCGAGCTCATTGGCCGGCGTCGGATCTTCGGCAATCAGCGGCTCGAGGAAGATATAGTCGCCGACCACGCCGTGGGCATAGACGGCGCGCGTGGGCGCGAGCGCCAGTAACAGGGCGATCGCGGAGGAAATCCGTTTCATGTCAATCACAACCGCGGCGATGGCGCCGTCGCGGGACGGCGGATCGCGACCGGGCGCGCGAGGCGCGGCGCCTCAGGCGGCGTCAATCGCGCGCGAATTTCAGAGTCCGCATGGATGGACAATCAGGCGCGCTGACGGGGCGGCGGCGGATCGGGTGCGTCGGGCGCGCGATCGACGCCGCATACGACGAACGCCGGGACAGTTCCGAAGTCGGAATCGACGCGGGCTTGAAGCGCGGCGACGGCGCGATTCGGCGCCAGATTGCATGGCGCGGCGGCGACGTTCAAGCCGGGCGGGGGATGGCAAATATCGACGGTGAAGACCGGCGCCCGATCGGCGTCCGCGAGCGCGGTTCCAGCCACAATTGGGAGGCCGCCAAGCAGCACGCCCGCGATCAGCGCGAGCGCCAGCGCCCATCCAGCGTCGGAATATGCGCGCCGGCGCATCAGAAGAGCGTCCGTCCCCTGGTCAAATCCGCGACCTTGATCTCGACGCGGCCGCCGCGGATGGCGGAATCGAGATGCACCGGCACGCACGAGGCGATGCCCTCGCGGAGATGGTCGAGCTTGTAGCGATTGCCGCATAGGCGGCAGATCAGATAGCCGTCGGCGACGGCGTAGCCCTTATGGAAGCGATAGCACTGGCTGCAGGCGTCGAAGACGGCGTGAACCTGGCCGTGATCGTCGCGGGCGAGGATGAAGCGCAGGCGATCGCCGGCGCTGGTGCGATAACAGAAGAATTTGGCTGTGCCGTTCGGCAGATTCGCGACGAGCACGCCGACGGTCGGCGCGCCGGCGACGGTGGTGCAGGCCGGACCGACGATCGGTCGGAACAGCACGAGCGCCGCGAACGCGACCGTCACGACTATCGCGGCGAAAACCAGGCCGGGCCGACGCATCGTGGAAATCATCGCAAGACGCGGGCGCGCTCGCAAGCAAGAAGCGGCCGGCGCGGGGTTGACAGGGCGCGGAATGAAACGGGATAACCGCGCCATGGCGACGATCAAGATCGAGAAGACGCTGAATTGGGGAACGCCGTATACGCCGGAGATGGACGCGGGCGGTAAACGTCCGCTGCCGCGATGGGACACGCTGCGGGACCAGGTGCGCGAGGCGACCGCGCTCGGCTACGACACGGCGGTCGCGGTCGAGACGCAGCACGATCCGTTTCTGGCGCTGGCGGTCGCGGCGCAGGAGCCGTCTTCGATCGAATTGGGGACTGGAATCGCGCTGGCGTTCACGAAGAGTCCGGTGGCGACCGCGTATATCGCGTGGGACCTGCAGACGATGAGCGGTGGGCGGCTGGTGGTCGGACTGGGATCGCAGGTCAAGGGACACGTTACCCGCCGGTTCGGGATGCCGTGGTCGAAGCCGGCGCAGCGGATGAAGGATTACGTGGGCGCGATGCGTGCGTGCTGGCATTCGTGGCAGACCGGCGAGCCGCTGAATTTCCAGAGCGAGCATTACAATTTGTCGCTGATGACGCCGAATTTTTCGCCGCCGGCGATCGATAAGCCGCATATTCCAGTGCTGATCGCGGCGGTGCAGGAGCGGATGCTGCAAGTCGCGGGCGAGGTCTGCGACGGCGTGCGCCTGCACGGCATCGTCACGCGCCGCTACCTTGACGAAATCGCTTTTCCGAATCTGAAGAAGGGATTCACGCGCTCGGGCCGGCCGCAGGCGGCATGGAAGGATTTCGAGATCGGCGGCGGCGGCTTTCTCTGCGTGGCGCCGGATCGGGACGCGCTGGCGAAGGCGGTCGAGAAGATGAAGGCGACGATCGCGTTCTACGGCTCGACCCGGTCATATCGCTCCAGCTTCGAGCTTGACGGATGGTCGCGGCAGGCCGACGAGCTGCATCGCCTGTCGGTCCAGCAGAAATGGGGCGAGATGGCGCAGGTTGTGAGCGAGGAGATGGTGCATGCGTTCGCGGCGGTCGGAACCTACGCGGATATCGCGAGCGTGATCAAGCGACGCTTCGCGGGAGTGAGCCGGGTCGCGTTCGAAATCCCCGTGCATAACGAGCGCGATCGCGGCGTGCTCAAGGAGATCGTGCAGGACCTGAAGCGTCCGTAACGCGCGTCCCGCGGCGGCGTTATTGGCGCTGGATCGTTCGGATATAGTCGACCAGCGCGTCGATTCGCGCCTTGGCGCGCGCCTCGCTCTCGGGACTGAACTCCTTGCCCTCCTGCTGGAAATTGACGCCCCAGAACGGCATGTCGAAGCGCTTGTGCGACGGAATCGACTTGCGGCCGTCGACCGTGTCGGCGACCTGTTTGGCCGGGAAGATGCCGCCGTTCTTCAGGCTGAGCGCGGTCAGATCG
>JAJXYM010000365.1 GCA_021780585.1 Deltaproteobacteria bacterium | reverse complement strand
CGAACCCGATAATCGTCGCCGCCGCCAGATAGGAGAGGACCGTGCGCGCACGCGGACCGATTTGCCCGACAACGGTCGCAAGCACGCCCGGCGCTGGCGTCAGCGTGGCTGGCGCGGCGGCGGCGGCAGGCTTACGCACGGCGCGCGTCCGCCGCTTCGTCGGCGGAAGAATCCAGCCGCGGCGGTTGCGCGGCCGCGCCCCCGGCCGCCTGCCGATAGACCCGCATCGTGAGGCGGGCGGCGCGTTCCCATGAAAAGCGCCGGGCGTTCAAAGTTCCGGCCGCGATCAGCCGGGCGCGCAGGGCCTCATCGACCAGCAGCTCCGTCAAGGCCGCCGCCAAATCCTCCGGGTCGTCCGGATCGAACATCCGCGCCGCCTGTCCGGCGATTTCCGGCAGCGCGGCCCGCGCCGAACAGGCGACCGGAACGCCCGCGCGCATCGCTTCGATCACCGGCAGGCCGAACCCCTCGTAACGCGACGGGAAGGCGAGCAGGCGCGCGCCGCGCAGGATCCGGCGCTTGTCGTCCTCGCCGAGGTAGCCGGTAAAGACCACCCGATCCGCGATTCCAAGCCGCCGCGCCAGTTCCGGCAGCGGCTCGCCGCCGCATGGAGGATGGCCGATAACGACCAGTTGATAGCCATTGGCGGCGTTCAGCCGCGCAAAAGCATATAGCAATGCGGCGATATTCTTATGTGGGTTTATACTGCTGAACGCGACTACATATGGACCGGTTATGCCGATTCGGGATGGTATTTCTCCGTCCGTGGCCCCGGCCGATTCAGCGACTTCGCCGCCGCCATTATGCACCACGAAGAGGCGGTCGGCGCGAAGCCTCAGCCTGGCCATGATTTCGCGGCGGCTGAATTCACTCACGGTGATGATCGCGTCGGCGCGGCGCGCGGAGAGTTTGACGAGGGCGCGCGCGATCGCGCGTTGCAAGCGATCGGTGGCCTCGGGCAGCGCGTCGAAATTCATGTCATGAAGCGTCATAACGGTCGGACACGCGGCGCGCAAGACGGTGGTGTCGAGGGGCGAATGAATCAGGTCGATCCGTTCGCGCGCGGCGCGCCACGGCAGGTAGAACTGTTCGCCGAATACGCGCGTCATCGCCAGCGCGGCGACGTTCCAGCGGGCCGAAAAGTCGCATCGCACACAGCGGAAATTTCCCCCCAGATGGGCGAAAGTCGGATGATTTTCGCGATTGGTGAAGAGCACGAATTCGTCGTCGCCGTGCATGCGGCCGAGTCCGCCGATCAAGCCGCGCAGATAGGTTTCGCCGCCGCCGATCACGCCGGGCAACAGACCCAGCGCGTTGATGCCGATTTTCACGCGACGCTTCTCCTTGAATCTTGACCCGCACGACGACGTTCGCCCGCGCGATATCCGCCTGAACGAATGCGACGGAATTGCCGCTCCGAAAAAAATTGCGACGGTGATTTGGGCCGCGCCGAGGCGCGCCGCCGCGTTTTGCGCCGCCGCGCCAGCCAGCGACGCTCCGGCGGCGATAACTTCTATACGCGCCACGCTGAGATCGGTTACACGCGGACGGAAATGTCCAGGCGGGGAATGAAAGCTGATTTATTATGAATCGGTTGCAACGATTATACGTACTGAGTATCGAGACCCAAAGTGTCCGGAGCGTGAGCAATGATCGGCTCCGGGTTGCGGCAATTAGCGTGTTGTATGAACGATGAAGGTCGGATAGCGAAAATCGGGCGGCATGTCCCGGCGCGAATGATTAAAAGAGCCCAACGATAGTGAGTATGATTATCAGAATCTCACGCCGGAAAATTCCGCCGCGTGCGGCGTGTCACACGCGATCGGACGCGCCGGCATGAGCCGCCGCGTGATGCGAGCGGTGGCGAAGGACGCGCTGTGGCTGATCGCGGCGTCGGTATTTGCGGCCGGATGCGCCAGTGTGGACGCAAAAGACGCGAACGCGCGCCCGTTCTTTCAGCAACCTTATGAGGTCGCGACGCATGGCCGGAAGGACTGGTGGGACCGGCTGGTCGAACTCGATCCGAGCGGCGTGAAGGTCGCGATGGCGCCGGAGTACGCGGCGAATCCGCCCGAACGAATCGCGGTGCTGCCGTTTATCGATGACGGCAGCGCGCAATACGTCGTCGACAAGCTGCCGATGACGATGCGGAACAAGGACCAGCGCAATCGCTGGGCGTGGACCGATTCCGAGCGGTTGCGGCTCGATATGGTCGGTTATCTGGCGCAGCGCGAATTTATCCTGCGCAATCCGATCGGCGTGGACGCAGTCCTGGCGAGCCATGGGATCGACGACGGCGCCAAGCTGGCGCGCGTCAGTCCGGAGCAACTCGGGCGCTGGCTCGACGCCGACGCGGTGGTCTATGGCGAAGTGACCCATTACGAGGGCTTTTACCTGTTTCTGGTGTCGGCGGAGCAGGTCAGCATCAAAGGCCGGGTGGTCTCGACGCGTGACGGCAAGACGCTGATCGGATTTTCCGGCGGGCGCTACCACGTCAATCCGATGCCGGCGATCGATCCGATCGATATGGCGATCAATTCGGTGCAGACGCTGGCCGACATGCGCGACGTCAATATCGCGCGAGCCGAGGACGAAGTCTGCCGCGAAGTCGTGGTGCGGATTCCGCAATCGCCGATTCTCGAGCGGCGGCTGGCCGAGGAGGCGATCGAACGGGGCAGCGACACGCCGCCGGAGCCGTCCGCCGGCGCGATCAACGCCGCCGTGCTCGCGCCGGTCGACGCCAGCCGGTCCGCGCCGCCCACCACGACGAATTGAGCCGATCGCGAAATCCTTTGCTGACGCCGCCGCGCGCCTGCGCCTCGGCCGGGCCGAAAACCTTGTCAGCCCTGGTGCGCTGAATTAGCCTTTGCCGCTGAACGGAGGTCGTCCGTGGCGGAGGCGGCGCGCAAATACGAAGATTTTATCGATACGCCTTTCGAGGGTTGGCGGATCGATCCGGCCGAAGTCCGGGAGCTGTCGCGGCTGTCGCCGGCGCGCGCGATTTTCCATATCGCGCTCGAATGGACGATTGTCTTTGCGACGATTTACCTGAGCCGCCGCGTCGCCAATCCGATCCTCGCCGTCCCGGCCTATCTGCTGGCCGTCGTGATCATCGGGTCGCGCCAGCACGCGCTCCTGCTGATGATGCATGAGGCGACGCATTGGCGGATGTTCAACCGCAAATGGCTCAACGATCTCGTGTGCGAGCCGTTCGTGACCTGGCCGGTGCTGGTGTCATTGCGGGCCTTTCGCCATACGCATCTGCAGCACCATAAGTATCTGAACCTGCCGATCGACGGCGATTTGCAAAAGAAGTTCGAGGATCCGGACTGGCATTTTCCGGTGCCACGCCGGCAACTATTCTGGTCGCTGACCAAGCAGTTCACCGGCCTCGGATTGTGGTACGCGATCAAGATCATGCGCTACGGCAACGCCGATCCGGCCGCGTCGGGCCAGACGCCGCTCTATCGCGCGGTCCGGCTCGGCTACTACGCCTCGGCGCTGGCGCTGATCCTATATTTTCACGTCTTTATGCTGTTCGTCGGCTACTGGCTTGTGCCGCTCGGAACCTGCATGGTGGCGTTCAACAAGATGCGCGTGCTGTCGGAGCATCCGCCGATCGAACGCGCGACCGCCTACGACACGATTCTGGAATACCAACTCGGTCCGCTCGAACGAATCCTGTTCGAGCCGAAGAACTGCTACTACCATATCGAGCATCACAGCTACCCGAGCGTGCCGTTTTTCAATTTGCCGGGGCTGCATCGCGCGATGCTGGCGAACGCGGAATACCGCGCGGCGCTGAAGCCGATCAGTTATTGGGAGATGCTCGCGACGCTGACCCGCTGAGCTTCGCGCCGGCGGGATCGCGACCTATACCGTGCGGAAGATCGTGCGGCCGTTATCGACCGCCTTGCGCGCGCGCCCCTCGACGCAGGCCAGCTCCAGATGGGCGAGGGTTTCGAACGTCGCCGCCATCACATGGAAAATCGGCCGTTCCTCGTCGCCGAACACCTGCGCCGCGACTTCATAGGCGCATTGCGGCTTGTGCCGGATCAGGTCGAGCATCTCGGCCTCGCGGTAGCGATGGTGCTCGATGAGCTGATTGGCGCGATGGCGATGGTCGTGGTAGACGGCGCCGTGCGCGGGCAATACGTGCTCGACGTCGAAGCGCTGCACCTTGAGTTGCGACGCGATAAAGTCGCCGAGGGGATTGGTCGGGCCGCTCGGATAGACGCCGACGTGCGGCGTGATCTTGGGCAGCAGATGGTCGCCGACGACCAGCACTTTTTCCTTGCGCAAATAGATTACGCAATGGCCGGGCGCGTGGCCGGGCGTCCAGATGACTTCGAGTTCGCGATCGCCGACGGGAATCACGTCGCCGTCGGTCAAAAACCGATCCGGCATCGGCAGCGGATTGTACTGCTTCGTGCCCATCCACGTCGGCCGCATCCCCTCGATCGGATATTTATCGACGGGAAAGCCGTGCGTCTGAAAGAACGCCATCGCGTCCGGATTCTGCGACGGCGGTCCCAGCGTCAGCATCCGGTTGACCCGCTCCTGCTCAAATTGATGGAGCAGGGTGGTCGCGCCGCTGCGCTCCTTGATCGTCGCCGACGTGCCGAAATGGTCGACGTGATGGTGCGTGCCGATGACCACGTTCAGGTCTTCGAGGCGGATGCCGACCTGGGCGAGCGCGTCTTCGAGCGTGGCGACGCTGTCGGCCGTGTTCATGCCGGTATCGATCAGCGCCCACGCGCCGTGACAATCGATCAGGTAAACATTGACGATCGTCGGCCGCATCGGCAGCGGCAGGAAGATTTCGTGGATGCCGGGATGGACCTCGGTGATTTTTGCTGGCATGGAAGTGGACTTTCCAGACCGCCTATTACGGCGTGATCGCGAAAACCGTCGATCCGCCGTCGCCGCGGCCCATGCTATCGGAGCTTTCGCCGGCTGTCGGCCGCGCGTATCCGCGACGGTCCGCTCCGGCGAAACTCACGTCATTCGTGCAATTGCTCCTTGACGATGAACGAGGCTTTGATTGCGACCCGCCATCGCGTGACCTGATTATTTTCGACGGTCGCCGAAATATCCTCGATATGCGCGTGATGAATGCCGGAAATCGTCACTCCGGCGCGCGCCAAAGCGAGCTGAACGGCGTCCTCGATGGAATTTGACGAAATTCCGACCAGCTCGATAGTCTTTTCAACCATATCAAGCGCTCCTGATTCACGATAGTAGCGCCCGCGCGGTTTGACGCAATCGCACGACCGGCGTTAGGGTTGGGCACTGCGCGCCATTAGCGCATAAGGCGGTCGCAAAGACAAGGCGTCCGCCGGGGCCGCGCGCGCACGGCCATGAAGCGCGTCTCCCGCGCGCGGAGGCCGGAAACGTCGCGCCGCGAGGGTCGGGCGCCGGCGCAAATCATCACGGTTGGAGGATTCGATGAGTTACGACAAGGTGTCCGTACGCGGGCTGCTCGATGCGGTCAAGGCGCAAGCGCGCAACACGCTCGGGCCGGCGGAATGCCGCACGGTATGCGCGGCGTACGGAATTCCGCTGCCGGCGGAAGCGATCGCGCGCTCGGCGGCCGAGGCCGCAAAGCTGGCGGCGACGGTCGGCTTTCCGGCCGTGATGAAAATCGTTTCGCCCGATATTCTCCATAAGACCGAGGCCGGCGGCGTGATCCTCGGCGTCGGCGACGCCGGCGCGGCCGAGCGCGCCTATGCGACGCTGGTCGCCAACGCGCAGGCCTACAAGGCCGATGCGCGAATCGAGGGCGTGCTGATCCAGCGGATGCTCGCGGGCGGCCAAGAGGTAATCGTCGGCGCGCTGACCGACCCCAGTTTCGGCAAAATGGTCGCGTTCGGGATGGGCGGAGTGCTGGTCGAAGTCCTCAAGGACGTAACCTTCCGATTGGCGCCGGCCAGCGAGACCGACGCACTTTCGATGATCGACGGCATCGCGGCGGCGGAAATTCTGCGCGGAATCCGCGGCGCCGCGCCGATCGATCGCGCCGCGCTGGCGCGGATTATCGTCGCCGTGTCGCATCTCGCGAGCGATTTCCCTGAGATTCGCGAGATCGATTTGAATCCGATCTTCGCCCGGCCCGACGGGGCGACCGCGGCCGACGTGCGTATCATCGTCGATTTCGCGCCGATCGCCGAACGCTACCGGCCGACGCAGGACGAAATCCTTGCCGCGATGAACCGGATCATGCGGCCCGACGCCGTCGCCGTGATCGGCGCCTCGCCCGAGGACGGCAAGATCGGCAACTCCGTGATGAAGAACCTGATCAACGGCGGCTACCAGGGCGCGATTTATCCGATCCATCCGAAGGCGCCGGAAGTGCTCGGACGCAAGGCTTACAAGAGCGTCAAGGAGATTCCTGGTCCTGTCGATGTCGCCGTCTTTGCGATTCCGGCGCCGCTGGTGGCGGGCGCGCTCAAGGAATGCGGCGAAAAGAAAATCCCCGGCGCGGTGCTGATTCCGTCGGGCTTTGCCGAGACCGGCAACGTCGAATTGCAGCAACAAATCGTCGCGCTCGGCCGCGAATACAACGTTCGCCTGATGGGGCCGAATATCTACGGCTTCTACTACACGCACAAGAATCTGTGTGCGACCTTCTGCACGCCCTACGACGTCAAGGGCAAGGCGGCGCTGTCGTCACAGAGTGGCGGCGTCGGGATGGCGATTATCGGGTTCAGCCGTTCGGCCCGGATGGGGGTGTCGGCGATCGTCGGACTGGGCAACAAGTGCGATATCGACGAGGACGATCTGCTGACGTTTTTCGAGCAGGACCCGAACACCGAGGTCGTCGCGATGCATGTCGAGGACCTCAAGGACGGCCGCTCGTTCGCCGAGATCGCGCGGCGCGTCGCGAAGAAAAAGCCCGTGATCGTGCTCAAGGCCGGCCGCACCGCGCTCGGCGCGCGCGCCGCCAAATCGCATACCGCGGCGCTTGCCGGCGACGATCGAATCTATGACGACGTGCTGCGGCAATCCGGCGTGGTGCGCGCGATGGCGCTCAACGACATGCTCGAATTCGCCCGCTGTCTGCCGATCCTGCCCGCGCCCAAGGGCGAGAACGTACTCATCATCACGGGCGCCGGCGGCTCG